>JAFDME010000208.1 GCA_019306075.1 Deltaproteobacteria bacterium
CTACCACCTGACAACGGAGAATCTGGTCTCATGGTGGCCGTTCCTGGTCTTCTGTCTCCTCTTTTACGGTCTCTTTTTCCGGGGAATGAGTTATCTCGCCGGAAAATGGATGGAGAAAAGATCACTGCAGAAAATTACATTACATTCCGCACCCTGCCGCAGGCTTATCCAGAGAATGCTGAACCCGCTCATTTCAACCCAGGCAAGACCGGAACTGCAGAAAACAAAAAGTATTAGCAGTGTAGACAGTAAAAGAATCCGGCAACCAACCGGGAATCTGACGTATCCCCAGTTTGTTCTTATTCCTGATGATATTTTTGACAACCTGCCAGTTGAAAAATTCAAACAGATACTGCACGGTCAGGGCTTTTCAATAGAAGAGACGATCAGATTCATGGCCGGCTATGACAGCGACCAGAAAATAATAGAACACCTTCAACAACAGTCCTGGAAGGATACAACAGGAATCCTGCTCCTTATGGAAGGGTGGATGGTACCTTTAATTGATTTCCTCACCTACCTGCAAGAGTTGCGTTCCGCCACAACAGCAGAGACAATTATAACCGTGGTACTTGTCGGTCGTCCTACAAAAACTCCATTCACAGCCGTATCGCAAACTGATTACACAACCTGGCAGAAGAAAATAGAAGCTCTGGGTGATCCCGGCCTGTCTATTTTCCCCCTGATACCAGACGAAGGAGAGACAGACATACCATGATTCCGGAATTCGCAATCCTCGGCCACCCCAATGAAGGCAAATCCTCAGTTCTCTCCACCCTGGCTGAAGATGATTCGGTCAGAGTCAGCCACACACCCGGAGAGACAACAGAGTGCCGCACCTTTCCCGTGATTATAGACGGCAGAGAAATATTGCGGTTTACGGATACACCCGGGTTCCAGAACCCTTCCCGGGTACTCAGCCTGTTCAAGCAACTCGAGCAGGACGGCGCCCGGCTTCTGCAGGAGTTCAGACAGCTCGCTGCCACTATTCCCGAACTTCACGATGACCGTGAACTGCTCAAGCCCATAGAACGGGGGGCAGGCATTATCTATGTTGTGGATGGCTCGCGCCCGGTACGTAATGTTGACAGGATGGAAATGGAGATCCTCCGCCTCACCGGTAAACCGAGAATGGCCATCATCAACTGCAAGGATGATAATTTCGACCAGCTTGAAGAGTGGAAGGTTGAGTTCAGAAAAAACTTCAATTCGAACCAGCTTTTCAATGCTCACAGAGCAACCTACGCTGAACGTATCAGGCTTCTTGAAGCCTTGAGATCAATTGATCAGGAATGGTATCAGCCGCTTTCAGAAGTGATAGAGGCCTTTAAGAATGAATGGAGTGGCCGAAATATTCTTACAGCCGATATCATTTCATCCTTACTGAAAGACTGTCTTACCTTAAAAGTAAGCACGACTCTCGGTTCGGAGTCGGAGGAAAGAACTGTCAGGGAAAAACTTTTTAAAAAATACAGGGCCAGTCTCAATAAAAAGGAAAAATCGGCCCAGCAGCAGATCAGGACCCTCTTTAAACATAATATCTTTAATTATCAGCTCCCCCCACACTCTCTGCTCCAGGAGGACCTGTTTGATGAAAAGAACTGGGAACTCCTCGGTATGACACGCAAACAGGTCATCATTGCCGGCGGGCTCGGAGGAGCTACCATCGGGGCCGGCCTTGACATCGCAGCCCTCGGTCATTCCCTGGGACTGTTTACTGCCATTGGAGGAGTTGCAGGGGCGATTGGGGCACTCTGGGGAGGTGAGAGCCTGTCCAGCCAGATGCAGGTTCTCGGTATCCCGCTGGGAGGTGAGACTGTGCAGATTGGCCCGGCAAAAACCATCGACCTGCTGTTCATCCTCCTCAACCGGGCCCTCCTCTACTATCAGCACACCATAAACTGGGCCCATGGCAGAAGAGATTATTCCGGCAATGATGGTTCTCCAACGCCTGCGGAAACAGACCGGAATTTCACCAGGGACTGGTCTTCAGCAAATATCAGGATCTGCCATGACTTTTTTAAAGCGATCAAAAAAGAGAACGGAGAGGAAGAGGCGGCAGTAAAGGAAAAATTCAGAGAACTACTGCTCGAAAGCCTTGAGGAGATTTCTAAAGAAGAGTAGTGATAACCCTTTCCGGAAACAAAAAAGGTGGTTTTACAGACAAGGGTCAACAAAGCCGTTACAATTTATTATGATAATGTTTATTATCTCTGACTGGCCCTGAAACCCTGGTCGTATCTCCCAAACTAGTGTCTGTCCATTGATGAGATTTTTTACTCTAAACAGAGGCGCTCGATAAATTTAACCGCAAGCATATATGTGATATGTTGAGGATTAAATTTTGAGAGCAACAAATAGATAGGGTAAAAAGGCCATTTATGGACAGACACTAACTATTTTGTCAACCAAGGAATTTACAATGACAAGCGTAATCACCGGTGTTTTTCCTGAAAAGACAGCTGAAAAAGAAGAAAAAACAGATAAACCAATTCCAAGCTACATTCTCCATATCTCAATAATGTTTTCCGACCCGCTCATATGGCGCCGGGTCCAGGTTCCGGGGAATACCAGTCTGGCGACCCTTCACCATATAATCCAGCTCTCCATGGGGTGGGGTGATACCGATTTCCACCAGTTTCTGGTTGGTAAAATCAGCTATGAACCGACCTCAGGAAGCAGTGAAATACGTAAAAACGCCAAATATGACGAGAGGAATGCCAGGCTGTGCAATCTTGAGGAAGGAATGCGTTTTATGTTCTCTTATCTCTATGATGCAGGCGCCGGGTGGGAACATGATATCTACCTTGAAGAGGTGATATCACCGGCTGAGAAACTGGATCACCCGATTCTTCTCGCAGGAGAACAGGCTTGTCCTCCGGAGAGCAGTAATGATATTCATGAATACCAGGAAATTCTAGAAGAACTGGAAGGCTCCTCCAATGGAGGCAGACCGAACTACTCCGGCCTGACCGACAGCAGCGATTTTGATCCCGTTTTTTTTGACCTGGAGGCTGCCAGGCATCGGCTGGAAACCTTAAGATAAGCGAACCCGCCTCCAGCAGATTTCTACGGAGCCAGCCTCTCAACCGACCAGTCCTCCCCACCCGGGAGGCGGCGGTAGAGAAATCTGTCATGAAGACGACTCTTTCGACCCTGCCAGAATTCAATCTCAACGGGCTCAACCCGGAAGCCACCCCAGAAGGAGGGCAGCGGCACCTTCCCTTCCCCGATTTTCTTCTTCATTTCCTGAAACTTCTGCAGCAGTATCTGACGGGATGAGAGCGTGTGACTTTGGCTGGAAACCCAGGCCGCCAGCTGGCTTTCCTTAGGTCTGGTTAAAAAATACTTTGCCGACTCCGCGGTTGATATCCTGCCGGCAATTCCGTTGATCATCACCTGCCGCTCAAGATCGAGCCAGACAAAGAGCAGGCTGACCTTATCATTTTCCTTAATTTCAGCGGCTTTCCTACTGTCAAAGTTGGTAAAAAAGACAAACCCCTTCTCATCATAATATTTCAGCAGAACCGTTCTCTGACTTGGCTGGCCGCTCTTATTAACAGTAGCCAGAACCATTGCGGTGGGGTCTGAAATTGTTGTTTTCTGAGCCTGTTCAAACCAGTGGGAGAACTGTATCACCGGATCTGAATCCAGACCCATGCGGGACAGCCCTCCCTTTAAATATTCACGACGAAACTGACTTAAATCCAAAACTTACCTCTTTTTTCAATTACTTATCTATTCCTTCCAGTTTCCAGTCCTGGGTTCCCACCGCCCTTGCCCATGTCCATTTCTCATCAAATTTCACAGGCTCTGTCATACTGCCTTCAAGCAGTTCGTCAGTTTTGTCATCAACAGTATAGTCAAGAAGGTTGGCGGTAAACCGGACAGTGATAAAATCTTCCCCC
This sequence comes from Deltaproteobacteria bacterium, assembly GCA_019306075.1. Taxonomy (GTDB): domain Bacteria; phylum Desulfobacterota; class Desulfobulbia; order Desulfobulbales; family Desulfocapsaceae; genus Desulfomarina. The sequence goes on from JAFDME010000208.1 coordinate 3,909, forward strand.
CCGTCACTACCCGCTGCCACTATTTTCACACCCCGGACGGCAATACTTTCCAGCTTGTTTATCTCTCCCTTTTCACGCATTTCGGCAAAATGTGTCTCATATTCACGAGCCAGCTGATCCCCCAGAAGATGACGGTATGATGCCAGGTCCCGGCGCATCCAGCCGGCCTGAACCTTAAAAAACACATCTGAGGCGATCTCAACAAAATAATCGGGATCAAAACTCCTGTCAGTCTCTCGAAGCTGATCCAACCCTTCGGCCACAGGGTCAGGAGGGTTCACCATGGTATCCATACTTGATCCTCCACCTGCCGCCGCACCTCCTCCGAATATCCCGCCTCCCTGCTGCTGGCCTGAGCTCCTGTTGTAAGGAGAGGAGTTATTCTGAGGAGGTCTTTTCATTTTACGAAAAAAATAGTAGGCACCACCGGCAAGAAGGAGAAGCGGCAGAATCCCCATACCTGTTCCACCGGCTCCGAACATCGAGCCAAAGAGCATTCCGCCCAATGCGCCTCCCAGTAGTCCTCCGGCCATTCCCCGCCCGAAACTGCCACTGTTCTGTCTTTTGGCACCCTGGGTAGTTCTGACAGGCGCCTTTCTCGATTTCATTTTAAATGACCGCCCGCCCATTCTTGATCTCGCATCAGCATAATCGGCATTGAACCCTCCCTCCACCAGAGAAAAGGCTATAAGCAGCATAAAAAGCGGTGCAAGCTTCTTCAAATACATCATCATGATATACTCCGTTTTAAAATTTGATACTCCATTTCCACATTCCGGATTTACAGAAAACAAAAGAATAAGAACTTATCAGGACGATCGCCACATGTCATGGAAAAATTATAATTAAACAGGAGTACTGTACACTGTTTCGAAAATTAATTATGCTAAAGAACGGCTTGACTGAAGGCCACCTTGCAAATTTGCATATCGCAGAAGGAGAAAAGGGTTGGAAGACAGATATTCATTTAAAACACTTTTTGTTCAGATCAGTGAACAGAAAGGCGATTTCTGGCGTACCAATCTCTATGGAATTGTCACTACCCTGCTCCTTCTTCCGGTGCCGGTACTTGTACCACTGCTGATAGATGAAATTCTGCTCAACCATCCCGGACGAATGACAAGAACCATCAACCGGGTTCTGGAGACTCCTCCCGTATGGGCATATATCGTTATCATCCTGACTCTCATTCTTCTCTTGCGGTTACTGGCCTTTATTTCCAATAACCGCAAAACCTATTATGCGATAAAGATAAGCCAGAGTGTCAGCCGCCGGCTGCGGCACCATATCCTCAGTCATCTTGAGAAAGTCTCCCTTTCCGAATATGAGACACTCAAATCAGGCGGAATCGCCGCCAAAACGGTACAGGATGTGGAGAGTGTCAGCGGTTTTGCAGGTCAGGTTGTGACCACGGTACTGAGCTCATCTCTGATGCTGGCAGGAGTCGCCATTATCATGCTGAAAATGAACTGGATCCTGGCCCTGCTGGTCTTTCTGCTCAACCCTCCCTTTCTTGGCTTTTCAAGAATTCTGGGACGTAAAACCGGGGAGCTGTTCCGTAGACAGCACGAGGCATATCAGCTGTACCATGAACTCCTGAACGAAACCCTGGAGCTTTTCATCCAGGTGCGGGCCGGTAATCAGGAACGCAGTTTTTTCGGTCTTCTGCGGAAAAGGGCGGCGGATATCGAACAGGCATCCCTCAACTACGGCTACAGGGCCCAGTTGGCCAACAGCTCATCCGCGC
>JAFDME010000209.1 GCA_019306075.1 Deltaproteobacteria bacterium
GTGCCTGTCTGAGTGATCAGCAGGAACAAATTTCAAGTGATTCCAAGCCGAAAAACTACTCGGTAATCTGACCTGAAATATAGGTCTCATACGGCCATGGGGTTACGCCGCTTCTGGCCTTTCTCCAAACCGCATATTCTTTGATAAATGCTTCCTGGCTGTCCAGAGCTTTCTTCACATCAGGATATTTTTCTTTAAGGGAATCAAGGTATGTTTTGGTGGTCTTACGAAAAGCGATAAGGGTATCCTTGTCCATTTTTACAAATTCAACTTTTTCAGCAAATTTATTGATGGCCTCAGAGTTGAGGGCGTTGATCCAGTTGTAGCTCCACGCCTGGGTTTCGGCCGCTGCAATTTTCACGATCCATTTTAAATCGTCTGGCAGGCCGTCCCACGCTTTCTGATTGAAAAACAGTGCACATTGAACGCCGGGCTGGTGAACACCGGGCTCGATAACATATTTTGTGATTTCATCAAAACCCATGGGGTAGTTGATTGCCGGTGAGGAAAACTCAGCCGCATCAATAACACCGCGTTCAAGGGCAAGGTAGACTTCTCCACCTGGCAGCGGGGATACAGAGGCACCAATATTGTTCATAATATCCATAAACCAGCCGGGAGTACGAACACGCATGCCCTTGAAATCTTCCATTTTGGTAGCACGCTTGTTGGAGAAAAGACCCATCTCCTGCCCAACCTGTCCGCCGGGCAGCGCGTACAGTCCAAATTTTCCATAAAGATCCTGCATCTGCTGCAGACCGCCTTTTTCCTGGAGCCAGATGTTGTATCCTTCCGCATCAAGACCAAATGGTACGGATGCAAAGGCTACAAAGGCTTCGTTCTTACCTTTCCAGTATCCGGGCCAGTCATGTCCTACCTGGGCAGATCCTTTGGAAACAGCGTCAAAGCTCTGCATTGCGGGAACAAGCTCACCTGCAGAAAATGGTTTAATGTCGAGGCGTCCCGCTGAGGCCAGCCGTACACTGTCTGCAAAGTGGACCGCGATATCGTAAAAAAGAAGACCTTTTGACCATGGCATAACCATCTTCCAGCGGATCTTTTCATCTGATGTTTTAAATTTCACTCGCTTGGCATCTTTGTGACGGGAGTCATTGCCAAACTTTTCACGTTTGGCAGCGCTGGCTGAACTGAGGGTCAGTCCGGTGGCAACCAGCAGGGTCAGTGCGATTGTAAAAATACGTTTCATTGGAACTCCTCCTTCTGAGAACATGTTGTTGTGGAACAGACGTCAGTTTATTAGTGAAAGCCTTCCTCGAAAGCAGACATCCTCTGCTGTCTGTTCAGGGCCGTGTCATTTGCGCCACTGTCACCGTCAAAAGACGTGAAGTAGAGTAAATTGGTAGTACCAATTTATTAACAGATAGGGATATGGTGTCAAGAAAAAACTTGATCTATAAAAAATACTTTGATAGTTCAAGGAGAAAGGGGTATGTTTTGTTTGTTCCAGTACTCTGAGAATATAGTAACTGCCTTTTTGCACATTGGTAATACCAATACTTCATTCTCGGTTGTTGAGGGGAAAGGCTTCCCGGCTGATGGCTGTTCGTGAGAGGGAGAGCGCACTGATAAATGATGAGTGACTTGTGACAATATGAACCTGAAACCAATTAAACCAAAACGAATTTCGGATCAGGTTTTTGAGCAGGTGCGTGAATTGATCCTTAAAGGCGAATTCAAGTCGGGCCAGCAGATTCTGCCTGAACGTGAACTGGCTGTTTCCATGGCGGTCAGCAGAACGTCCGTGAGCAATGCCATAAACAAGCTGGTGACTATGGGGTTGCTCGAGCACAGGCAGGGGCAGGGCACCTTTGTCAGTTCACCTGATAATCGCAACGGTAATCCCCTTGCCGCCGCCATGGCAACTGATGAGGCGACCCTGGATGACCTGCTTGAAGTCCGAATGGGACTTGAATGCAATGCTGCAGCACTTGCGGCCCAGAGAGCAGCGGATACCGATTTGACCATGATGTTGAAAAGTATCGGGGAGATGGAGGATGATCTGGCAACCACCGACAGGATCAGCACAGAGGCGGATGCCGCCTTCCATATGGCCGTCGCTTTTGCCACGAAAAATCCAGTCCTTATCCATCTTATGAGGAATTTTTATGATTTTCTGTTTATTGGAATAAAAAAGAATCTCACCCATATGTATATGGATCGCAATGCACTGTTGTCTGTTCTGGGGCATCATAAAGCTGTCTATCAGGCAATCCGCGGCAGAGAACCGGAGGAGGCATATACTGCGATGCGCACCCATATTCAATATGTCCAGGATTATTTTCGCAAGCGATAATGCCGGGTTGTCAATTCTGAAACTGTTCTCTGCTTTCCCTGAAATACAATACTCTGACTCTCTCATTATCCATGAAGTACATCACTGTCTATATAACCCGAATAAATCGGAATTAAAAATGCCTGAATAAGTACAATGATGCTCTACCAGGCACATAATTTTAAAATACACTCCTTAGTTTCTCGGAGTCGGAGTTTATGCCCTGGTTTTTAAGGGTGCTTACCTGTTTTTTATTACAGAAATTCTGAAGTAAGGCACTAATAGACATTATCATTGAATAGTTAGCGGATATGAGGTAGAACGATTTATGTTGTTGCTTTAATCACGTTGCCGGAACCGATGTGCCTCCGGCATATATTTGCTGGTTTGTGAAACGGTGATGTAAGGTAAAACCTCTTGATGCCGAGAGAGGTGACATGTAAACAATCATCCAAATGGAGGAGAATACATGGATAGGAGGACTTTTCTCAAAACCGCCTGTGCTGGCGCAGTTGTTGCGGGGTCTGCAATAGCAGGAGCGCCATCGGTACACGCTGAAAAAAAGATCCGCTGGAAAATGGTTACAACCTGGCCCAAAAACTTTCCAGGTCTTGGGACCGGTGCCAATCATCTGGCAAAGATGATCACAGATATGTCAGGTGGTCGTCTTGAGGTAAAGGTGTATGGTGCCGGAGAGATTGTACCTGCATTTGAATCGTTTGATGCGGTTTCCAGGGGAACAGCTCAGATGGGTCATGGCGCTTCCTACTACTGGAAGGGTAAGTCTGAAGCTGCGCAGTTCTTTGCCGCGGTACCGTTTGGACTCAATGCCCAGGAGATGGCGGGCTGGATATACAAGGGCGGCGGCCAGGAATTATGGGATGAAGTGTACTCTGCCTTTAACCTCAAGGCTTTTGCCGCCGGAAACACCGGGGTGCAAATGGGCGGCTGGTTCAACAAAGAGATCAATTCGATTGACGATTTCAAGGGTCTCAAAATGCGCATGCCCGGGCTTGGTGGCGAAGTGATCAAAAGAGCGGGAGCAACGCCTGTTTCACTGCCTGGAGGAGAAATTTTTCCATCCCTGCAGTCAGGTGCCATAGATGCCACTGAGTGGGTCGGTCCATATAATGACCTGGCCTTTGGCTTTTATAAGATTTCCAAATACTATTACTGGCCTGGCTGGCATGAGCCGGGAACGGTTCTGGAATGTTTCGTCAATAAGGAAGCATTCTACGGACTGCCAAAGGATCTTCAGGCAATCGTTACGGCTGCCATGAAGGAAGCGTATGTTGATATGCTGGCGGAGTTTACAACGAAGAACAATGCTGCTTTGGTTGAGTTGGTCAAAAAGCACAATGTTACCCTGAAGCGCTTTCCCGACGAAGTCCTCAGGAAAATGGGTGAGCTCAGTAAATCTGTTGTCGAGGAGGTCGCAAACAAAGATCCGATGTCAAAGAAAGTCTATGATTCTTTCAACCAGTATCGTGCACAATCGATTGAGTGGGCGAAGATTGGTGAAGTCGGATACGGTCTGGCCCGTGCATTGACTTTTAAAGGTTAATCGTAACCTGTGTAGAGAAAAAGGGAAACTGCTGCAGATAATCGCAACAGTTTCCCTTTTCTTGCTTGCCCGGTAGGAAAAAAAATATCAGTTTGAGTTCAATATGTTTACAAAGATAGCGGACCGGATAGATGCACTCAATAACTTTATAGGCAGAGGCGTCTCCTGGCTGACACTTTTTATGGCTCTGGTGATGTTTGTAATAGTGGTCCTGCGCTATATGTTCAATATGGGTTGGATCTGGATGCAGGAATCCGTGGTGTTCATGCATGGATTAGTTTTTATGCTTGCGGCTGGTTACACGCTGCTTGCTGAGGAGCATGTTCGAATTGATATTCTGTATCGACCAATGAGTGAGAGGAAAAAAGCCATCGTCAATATTATTGGTATTCTTTTTCTCTTGTTTCCCACCTGTTTCGTCATGTTCTATTATGGCTACCCGTATGTAAGCGACTCATGGAGTGTACTTGAAGGCTCAAGGGAAGCAGGCGGGTTGCCGGGTGTTTTTGCTTTAAAGTCAGTAATTCTGGTCTTCCCGGTTCTTGTTGGATTGCAGGGAATATCCAAAATCATTCGCGCGCTGAACACGCTCACCACTTAAAAGTAGTATCATTTTCAACTCTGCGTAGTAATCACCTATGCCTTACGAAATGTATCCAATGTTGATGTTCGGGGTTGCAGTGGGAATCCTCCTGATGGGGTACCCTGTTGCCTTCAGTCTCTGCGGTACAGCCATCCTTTTTGCACTCTTCGGTGTTTTTACAGGTGCGTTTGATATCACTTTCCTGGGAGCATTTCCCGAACGAATATATGGAGTTATGGGGAATCAGACGCTTATAGCGATTCCGCTGTTTATTTTCATGGGTGTTATGCTTGAGCGTGCCAAGATTTCAGAGGAACTGCTTGAGACGATGGGCATACTCTTTGGTAAAGTTCGAGGCGGTCTGGGGATTTCAGTCTGTATTGTTGGCGCACTGCTGGCAGCTTCAACCGGTATTGTCGGGGCAACGGTCGTTACCATGGGATTGATTTCATTACCTTCAATGCTTCGGTTTAACTACTCTCCTTCTCTCTCTGCAGGAATTGTAGCAGCCTCCGGAACACTGGGGCAGATCATTCCGCCAAGTATAATTCTGATTATCCTTGGAGATGTAATCAGCTCAGCACATCAGCAGGCCCAGCTGGCACTGGGAAACTATTCGCCCACATCAGTCTCTGTAGGAGATCTGTTTGTAGGTGCGCTGTTACCAGGCCTTGTTCTGGTGGGACTGTATATTACCTATATTGCTATCATTGCAGCTCTCAAACCTGAAGTGGCCCCTGCTCTGCCGAAAGAGATTTTGCAGAGCGTAACCGGCTATAAACTTTGGGGCAAGGTTGTTAAAGTATTGATTCCCCCTCTATTGCTCATTATGGGAGTGCTTGGCTCCATTCTGGCCGGTTTGGCAACACCAACAGAGGCAGCATCAGTAGGTTGTGTGGGTGGCATCCTTTTGGCAGCGGTCAAAAAGCAGCTGAATTTCAAAATTCTACGGGAGGTCATGATAACCACCACCCATGTGAATTGCATGGTGTTTGTCATTTTGTTGGGAGCCCGTATGTTTTCTCTGGTTTTTCGCGGGTTTGAGGGTGATGAAGTTGTTCACAGCCTGCTGACCAGCTTGCCCGGGGGGGTAGGAAGCGCTTTTCTGGTAGTGATGCTCATTATGTTCGTCATGGGATTTTTTCTTGATTTTTTTGAGATTACCTTCGTTGTCGTCCCCATTGTTGGCCCTATTCTGCTTATGATGG
>JAFDME010000210.1 GCA_019306075.1 Deltaproteobacteria bacterium
ACATAAACATCTATTTCGGCCTCAGAGGGGGGCACAATATGGACGCCCTGGAGGAAGAGGTAGGTTTGTAAAAGTCCATAGAGATACTGCAGGTCGTCAGAAGATATTTCATCTGAATTTCTGTAAGCCCCCAATCCCTTATACTCAAATCCTACCTTGATTTCCCCACCGGAACCCTCCTGCTCTGTTTTCTTTTGTTCAGGCTGGTTGAGCAGGGTGCTGGTTGAAGTTGTACCGGATGTTGAAGATGTTGTTGTGGTGGTAAAACGGGGAAAGAGTGATCTCTCAGTCGTCACGGGAGCTTGAATGTAATCTCCGCGTATCTGGGAAACGAGAGAATATCGTCCGCCGATAAGATTACCCGTGCCTGTATCACCAATGGCATTTACAAAAAGATTTACATTTCTCCCCCGTATCGGTGAAAGGTCAATATCCTTAATGGTCGCCCGGGTTGTTGCTGCCACCATCTCCTGTTCGATTGCAAAGCGTTTTCCTCCCCCGTGACTCGGTATACCGGTAAGTGACCCGCAGCCTGAAAGAACAAGTAACATGCAGTAAACGATACAGCAGCGTCCTGAGAGGAAGAGTGGATTGTTGTTTTTCATAAAAAAGTATGGTTTCTGTTTAATTAAAATTTCTTCAGATACAAATGGTTACCTGACGGGTTTATTACAAAATCAGCATTTTGCATGGTTACCTGAAGGTTGTCAGGGCTCGCGGAGGCTCTCATCAAAGGCCCGTATAATCGGATAGAGGAAATAGGTGATTATTGACCGCCTGCCGATTTTAATCTCGGTTCGTACCTTCATGCCCGGCATCAGCCTGAAACCATCAACCACATCCCGCAGTCCGGTTGACAGGAGCTCTATCCTTGTGCGGTAAAATGAATCAGCAGATTGCTGTTTTCCCCGTCCACTTATTCCCCCTGAATTATCGGCATCTGATGCGTCTTCGCTGATAACCCGTACCTGACCGGGAAGGGTACCGTGTCGCTGGAAGGGGAAGGCATCGAGCTTGACCCTGGCGGAGTCGCCGATCCTAATCCTGGCGATGTCCCTTGACTTGACTTCCACTTCAACCTCAATGGCGCTGTTCAGGGGCACCAGGATGAAAAATGGTTCGGCCTGTTGAATGATAGAGCCGACAGAGCGTTTGATCATCTGTAACACAATACCGTTAGCAGGGGCGCGCAGGGACACCAAGTCATGCAGTCTTCGTGCTTTGCTGATTTCCTCTGTTACTTTTTCCAGTTCATTGCGAAGCTGAACTTCCTGCTCCATCAGCTCTGCATTTCGCTCTTCGACAAATCTCTGCCACTCGGAGCCAGCCTGTTTCAGTTCATTTTTAATAACCAGGTTTTCAGCCAGAAGATTATCAATTTCACTGGCTGTAAAAAACCGTGATTTTTGTGCCTCGAGCACTCTGATCCTGTAATCAATACCATTTTGAGGTAGTCTGGCGGTTGCTCCTTCCATATCGCGCAGGAGTTTAAGCTGCTCTTTTTTCCCCTGACTTTTTACTGTGTTGAGAGAGAGTTCAGCCTGGAGTGCTGCGATCCTGTGGTCATAGGTCTTCCTGTTGCTGTCAAGGACAACTTTTCGCTGGCGAAATATCTGTGCCTGGAGGAGTCCATCGTCTCCCTCCGGTTTTTTTGCTGAAAATGGTCGGTTCTTCAGTTCCGCCTGGACACGTCTTATCTGTGCACTGAGAGTCAACTGCTGTCTGGTCAGCTGACTCAGATCTGCACTTGCAAAAGTGGAGTCGAAGGTGGCGAGGAGTTGATCTTTTTCCACTACATCGCCAACCTGCACTTCAATTGAGCGGATTGTCGCGGTATTCAGGGGCTGGACGACAATAGTCGGTGATGTGGTGATAAGTTTGCCTGCAGCAACAACGACACGGTCAACCTTGAAAATGATCGCTCCGGCGAGTGCTGCAATCAGGCTGGCAAGGATGAGGTAGAGAACCCATCGTACTGTGCCGGGGACAGGACTGTCTTCGATCTCAACGGCATCAGGCTGATATTCAAGAATATCCCTGGAGAGTTTTTTTTGTTTGTTGTGCATTAGAAGCTGACCATGTACTGTCTCCGTTATACCATCATCTGCTGCTGCCAGAGTGTTTTATAGAGCTCACATTGCTGCAGCAGCTGATGATGCGGTCCATGACCTGTGAGAGAACCATTTTCAAGCACAATGATGTTATCCGCTTCCTTGAGCATGGATAACCTGTGTGAGACGATGATGACTGTGCGATTTTCAGCGATTTCTCTCAGGTTTTCGCGTACAATCCGCTCACTCTCAGGATCCAGGGAACTTGTGGCTTCATCGAGGATAAGTATATCCGGACGACTGAGCAGTGCACGGGCAATGGCAAGCCGTTGTCGCTGCCCTCCGGACAAATTACTTCCGCCTTCTTCCAGCATTGTGTCGTAACCCTGTGGCAGTTTGACGATAAATTCATCTGCCCCGGCGAGGATTGCTGCCTTTATAATCCCTTCGCGGGAAGTTCCCGACTGGCCGGCGAGTATGTTGTCGGCTACTGTCTGGCGGAAAAGAAAGCTCTCCTGCAATACAACTCCGGTATGTCTCCTTAAATGAGCGGTATCCAGTTCGTTCAGGTAACAGTTGTTTATCCTGATCGTGCCTGTAGCGGGAAAATACATTTTCTGCAGCATTCGTGTCAGTGTTGTTTTGCCGGAACCGCTTGGACCAACTATGCCAAGGGTGGAACCTGCCGGGACGGTGAATGATAGTTCCTGTAACGCATTGGGGAGGTCCGGTCTATAGCGAAAACTTACATGATCAAAGACAATGTCTCCATTCAATGAAGGCCGTGTGCCATGCCGATCTGCTCCCCATTCTGGTCTGGCATTCATCACCACTCCAAGTTTTTCAACAGAAAGTGCAGCTTCCTGGTACTGGTGAACCAACCCAACCAGCCGGACCAGCGGCGAAGTGACGCGGCTCGCCAGCATCTGGAAAGCAATCAGCGCTCCAATACTCATTTCACCACTGAACACCTGCCTGGCCCCAACCCAGATCAGCAGTACTGTCATCAGTCGTTCGAGGAGCCGGGTGATTGATTTGGCAGTAATGGAAATTTTCCCTACCCTGAACTGCATGCTTACGGCCTGCGCAACCTTCTCCTCCCACTGGCGGCGCAGCAGAGGTTCAATTGCCATGGCTTTAACTGTCGGCATGCCATTGATGGTCTCGACCAGCAGTGCCTGTCGATTTCCCTCTGCATCGTAGAGGGCATTGAGACGGCGTTTGAAGGGAGCGATCAGCAGGATCATGACCGTTGCTATCAACGCTGTAATGAGAAGTACGATACTGGTCAGGTGGATGCTGTAGAAGAAGAGGAAGGGGAGGAATATAAAGAGAGATGTTGTCTCCAGCATGGTAAGAAAGACACTGCCGGTGAGAAAATTGCGAATATTGGCTGTTTGCTGCATATGTTTTGCGAGAACCCCGGCGGTGACCCGTTCAAAAAAATCAAGGGGCAGATGGAGCATATGGCGAAATGTTCTGCCGGTTACCCGAAGATCAATTTTATTGGTTGCATGAAGCAGCAGATAATCCCGCAAAAAATCTAAAAGAGCGTTGACAATCAGCATAACGGTCATCCCGATACCAAGCACCTGGAGGGTCGTAAAAGCTTGATTAACCAGAACCTTATCGATAACAATCTGGAAAAATATCGGAGTGATCAGAGCGATTGCGCTGATAAACAGTACTGCCAGACCTACATCGATAAAGGCAGTCTTCTGGCGCAGGATTTCCGGTATAAACCAGCGCAGGCTGAATGGCTGATTATTATCTGTAAGTTTGTATACCCGTTTAAGGACATAGATCTCTCCTGCCCAGAGTTTTTCAAATGTCGCGCGATCAAACCGCAGATGACCTCCACCGCCGGAAAGAGGATCATAGCAGCTTATTGTTGCCTCTCCCTGGGGATTCCTGTGGTTGGGGACCCCGACCACAACCATATGACGTCCTGAACGAAGGCGGGCTATGGCCGGATACCCTTTTTTCAGATTAAGGAGACTGTCCCAGTCAAGGTGCAGTAATTTTCCTTTAAGACCAAGATCTTTGCTTATACGGAGCAGTGTTGTCTCGGGAATCTCCTCATCGCCAAGACCGTATTCGTGTTGCAACCGCTCTCTGGTAATCTCGATCCTGTGTTCACGAGCGACAATGGAAAAGCAGACCAGGCTGGTATTGATCTTTATAAATCTGAGAAGACCTCCAGTCCATATTTGCCGAAATTCTGCAAAGGAGAGATGTTCCTCTTCAGCAATACCCGCATTCCGCTGCCTGATTACTGTTATGGCAGCTGGTACGCCTGCATTGCTTTTGTCCAAAGAGGTGACGACAAGGTAGCTGCCGTTGAGCAATTCCGCCACCACCGGCAGCAGAGGCAGCATTTCTGAAAAAGTCTCTATGGGCGGGCGCGATGTTACGGTCTGCAGACCTTTATTGCGTGCAGACCGGATTACGCCTTTGAGAGTACTTTTTCTGTCAGATCCTTTCTCTTCTTTAGCACTGTTTTTCAGTTCAGCAGCAAAATCATCCCAGCCTGCATGTATTGCCAGGTGGCAGCAGCAGGCCAGGATGTTATCCTGGTGGCCGGGAATTTCCTCCTCAACCTTATTGATTTGCACGTTCATTACGATGCAATCATAAAATCTCGTACAGTAATTTCAGGCCTGGAAGTAAGCTGGGCAAATTCAACAGCTACACCGGAACCGTTTCCGTCAGCATCATAAAGAAGTGAGCCTGAGGAACTGTTGTAGAGGATATAATCGTTCTCATCGGCAGCAAGGTTTGAAGCGCTGGAATGAAAATTGTCTGTTAAAAGATCTCCTTCATTGATTAATTCAGAAAATATGCTGTTATTGAGCAGGATTTTGTCCTCATCAGCAGTGAAATCGGAAATTTTATCCAGGTTGCTCTCCCCATCCAGAACAGTATCAAAGACAAAGGTGTCGGCACCTGCCTCTCCAAAAAGTGTGTCTCTGCCTGTTCCTCCATTGAGGGTGTCATTACCGGCACCTCCACGCATCCAGTCATTGCCGGCTTCACCGAAGAGCTGATCGGCTCCGCCATTACCATAGAGGGCGTTATTTTCAGCATTGCCGCTGAGTGTGTCATCAAACTGTGAGCCACCGATATTTTCAATAAAGGAAAAGGTGTCGCCTTCAGCATCACCACCTGCTGCACTGCCTGTTGTTAGATTAACGGTGACTGCAGCAGCTGAATAGCGGTAGTCGGCCTTATCTTTGCCATCGCCGCCATCGAGTATATCTGCACCCGTGCCACCGATCAGGGTATCATTGTCAGTGCCGCCGTGAAGGGTGTCATTACCGGCACCTCCACGCATCCAGTCATTGCCGGCTTCGCCGAAGAGCTGATCGGCTCCACCGTTGCCATAGAGGGCATTATTTTCAGCATTGCCGCTGAGTATGTCATTGAATTGTGAGCCGCCGATATTTTCAATAAAGGAAAAGGTGTCACCTTCAGCATCACCGCCTGCTGCACTGCCTGTTGTCAGATTAACAGTGACAGCAGCGGCTGAATAGCGGTAGTCAGCCTTATCTTTGCCATCGCCGCCATCGAGTATATCTGCACCGGTGCCGCCGATC
>JAFDME010000211.1 GCA_019306075.1 Deltaproteobacteria bacterium
TTCAACGAAATCCTCTGATAAACCTGCGTGATAATGAGTGAAGCGATGACAAAATCTGCCAATAACCAGCCTCTCGACGAGATCATGCTGGCCATGGATGTGGTCGACACCCTTCGTCATCAGGAAAAACTGGTCGCCCCGGAACTTGGCAGTGATGCCCGGGATGAGGAACTGAAGGAGAGGCTGCGTAAAATTTACAAGGCCCAGGGTATTGATGTACCTGATCATGTACTCGATGAGGGGGTACAGGCTTTAAAAGAAGACCGGTTCACCTACCATCCCCCCTCTTCCAGCCTTGGGAGAGGACTGGCCCGCATCTATATAAACAGGGGGAGGTGGGGAAAGTGGCTGCTCGGTATCCTTGTTGTTCTTCTTATCAGCATTGGCACCTACCAGTACTTTGTTGCCGGCCCAAAAGCTGCTCTGCCCGAGAAAGTTCAGACCTCATACACTGAACTGCAGAAAAGTATCAGATCGGACAGAGGTCGGGAGCTGGCCACAAAACTGCATAATCAGGCTCAGACCGCTCTTAAAAATCAGAATGAAATCGGCATCAAAAGAGCATTACAGGCTATGGAAAACCTGCAGGGAGCTCTTGATCAGGAATATAATCTGAAGATTGTCGCCCGGCCTGGTGAAAAATCCGGCATCTGGCGTATCCCTGATGTGAACTCCGGTTCCCGCAACTACTATATTATAGTAGAGGCCCTGGATGCTGAAAACAGGCCGGTAAAAGTTGCAGTAACCAGCGAAGAGAGTGGAAAGACATCCCTGGTTTCCAAATGGGGTGTCAGGGTGGACAAAGGGGTCTTCCAATCCATTGGTGCCGACAAACGGGATGACGGCATTATCCAGAAGAATATTTTTGGAAAAAAGAAAAAAGGCTATCTGGTGCCGGATTATCAATTTACAACTACCGGCGCAGCAATCACATCCTGGTAACCGAACAGTAAGAATATGATCAGCGGAAGACAAACATTGAGCTCCATCGAACTTGCTACACAGAAGGTTCGTGAGAAGATCGAAAAAGTTGACATGGCGATTGGTGGAGCAGCGGCGAAATTGCTTTCCCTGCAGCAGGAAGAAGTAAAACAGTACCATGAACTTGCAAAAATGCGGGTTGACCTGCTGGCAACAGGCAAAGCCGATAAAATTCTGGACGAAACTGCATCCACCATAAAACAGCTTTTAGAAAAGAGGAATCACTCGCTTAGTCTCATCGAGCAGAAGCTGGAGTCAATCACAAATGATATCAGCAACCTTGAAGACAAACGAAAGCAACATGCGGATATTGTCGATCAGGCGGCGGATGTTGTAGACGAAGCTGAGAAGAAAACTCAACAGCGCCTTGATGCCGACCCGTCCTATAAGACTCAGCTTGCTGCCGTCCATGAACTTGAACGTACAGTGCGCCATGCTGAGCATAAGGCCGAACAGAGGGAAGAAGAGCTGGAAAATAAAGGGGCACCTTATCGTAAAGATAAGCTTTTTATGTATCTGTGGAATCGTAAATATTCCCTGCCCGGCTATAAGGCAAACAGCATTACCAGAATGCTGGACCGCTGGGTGGCAGGTGTTATCCGTTATCCCGATGCCCGACTCAACTATACAAAACTTCAGGAAATCCCCCTGCGGCTGAGGGAACATGCCGGGGAGATGAAGGCCAGGCTTGAAAAAGAATTTGCGATTCTCAAAAATCTGGATGAACAGGGAAAGATTGAGGACGGTATTCCTCCCCTGGAAAATAAACTCCGGGAAGAGGAAGAGAAACTTCGAAAAATAGACAATGAGATTGAAAGTTCCGAAAAAATTCAAAGTGAACAGGAGCAGCAGAAGGCCGCATATACCGCCGGAGACGATGACGGTTACAGGGAAGCCGTTGAGTTCACCAGCAGCAGAATGCAGCAAAAAAATATCGTCCGGCTCAGGTCTGAGGCGCAGGCAACCCCCTATCCGGAAGACGATCTCATCATCAATCGCATTTTTGACAGCGAGAGAGAAGAACAGGAAACCAGGAGCGCAATTGATGAGTTTAAAAAATCCCGACAACTGCATGAAGAAAAACTCCGCGAACTGGGGCAGCTGCGAGCCGACTTCAAACACAACCGGTATGATGGTGCCGGCACAGGATTTTCTAATCCTGCCATGATCGCAGTGATGCTTGATAATCTCCTCAGCGGAGCTCTTAACAGAGATGGCTTCTGGAGGGTTCTCGAACAGCAGCGACGGAGACTCCCCAGGCGTTCAAACCCGACTTTTGGTTCCGGCGGCTTTGGCCAGGGAACGATATGGGGCAAAGGCCGGGGATTCCCGGGTAACTTTGGCGGCGGTGGTGGTTTTTCCTTCCCCAGACGTCCCGGCGGGGGCGGATTTCGTTTCCCGGGAACCGGGGGTGGAGGTGCAAGCTCCGGTGGGTCTGGGTTCAGGACAGGGGGTGGATTTTAACCGGGATTGACGGTTGACGTTTCCTCTGCAACATTTCGTATAAACTGCAGAAGAGATCCGACTTCTGGCCTGTCTCCCGGCCCTTTTCCTATATGGTGCAGCCTTATAACGCCGGCTGGATCAACCAGCACGTCCCCGCCACGCTGATGAATATCTCCAGCCCCTTTCCTGGGCCTTCGCCCCTGGGAAAGTTCCCTGAAGTAGGCCAGCCAGGTACGATATCCCCAGATATCCCAGAATCCGGCTTTTCCCATACCAAAATAGTGATAGAGTTTTTTATTCTCATCCAAAAATATAGGCCATTCCAGACGAGTATCCTGTAAATATTCATTAGCAGACTCAACTGTTTCAAAACTTACCCCTGCAATCTGGATTCCTTCTTCTTCCAGTTCAGTTTTATGCTGATGCAACTGCACCAGATGCCCCTGGCAGGGCAGTCAGCCAAGATGGCGCAGGAAAATAAGCAACAGCCAGCTGCCCTGCATTTTTTTCAGATCAACCTCTGCTCCCTGCAGATCAAGCAAGGTTACAGAAGGCAGACCTTCACCTGCCCTGTCAGGCGGCACTTCTACCATATCAGGCCCTCCTTTCTATAAAAATCATTATCAATTGTGTGGGAAAACAGCAGAATACCTTCTGGAAACAGAGGAGGGAAAGCAAACCGGCCGGAGAACAGTATACCGTTCTCCGGCCGGACATAAACGAACAATAAACAGCAGCTGGCTCAACCCGGAAAATCCATTCCTCCACCACAGAGAGCACAGAGAAAAAGAATATTCTTTACTTCCTCTGTGTCCTCTGTGCTCTCTGTGGTTTGGGGTCTTCTTGAGTCTGCGCTTACCTGTTTTTTATTTCAGTTTTTCAGGAATAAGGCACTAACTGACTATCTTATCATAATATCTTTTCAGATCAACTTTCAAAAAGCCCTGAATTTTGGCTAAAGAGCGACCATAGCCACTCCAGAGATCTCTTACAGAAATTGAAGCGATATTTTCCTGCACCTTGGCCTCCATTTTTCGCCAGAGATTTTTACGGTAATCGGTATCAAGTCTGACCAGATCACTGCCGTGTGCAAGAGCGTTCTTCAACATCTTGGGAAATGCAACCTTGCTGAAACTGATAGCACCAATTGCGAGGGTGACAAGGAGGAAGATAGCAGGAATCACCAGATTTCCGAGGGAGAACGTACCATTTCTGACAGAGGTTATCAGAGTGTTCTCAGGAAAAGCTATCAGAGCATTCAACAGTACATCTCCGAAGAGGAAAAGCAACAGAGCGATTATCAGAGTAATTTTGCTGATCTTCCAGGACACCTTCTGCGCTTTTTTTGTAAAACCTGCAGTCGCCTCGGCAACCATTTGCAATTCGTTCACCCTGCGGTCAACATCTTCAAGGATATGATTAATCCTGAAGCCGGGAGCATTATTAATTTTTGCCAGCAGTTCTTCCCTTTCCTGAGGCCATCCGTCGACTGCCGAACCGGGACCAACCGCAGAGGGAGAATAGGTCAGATATATATGGGGAATATCTTTACGACCGGTCATCTGGGACATATTCCAGCAAAGTGTACCGTATGACCGGGTGAAATCGCTCAGACTGTCACACTCATCTATCCTGCTCATCACAAAGACAATACGATCTTCACCGGATTTTTCGGGAAGAGTGTTTCTGATGGCGGTATATGATTCCTTGATTGTACCGGCCTTATGCGGATCAAACATGAGGACGATGAGATCGGACATTTTAGCAAGATCGCCCAGCACGGCCATATAATCATATCCCCGATCCTTCTCACTGGTTGCATCAAGCATTCCGGGACTGTCAATAATGGCCATATTCTCAACAACCGGACTGTCAATATTCTTCAGGCTCATATGGGAGATAAGTCTCTCACCATATTGCTTGAACTTGCCAAAAGGCATGTTGGTGTCATTCACCAGGGTAGACCCGGGAACCTCGGAAACACCCAGGGCAGGGTTGGAGGTTATAACAGTAAAAGAATCATCGGTGGGAGCCTGACCGGTTCGCTGAACGTCCTGACCAACCAGTTCATTGATCAGCGTAGATTTCCCTGAAGAATAGTTGCCTATGACAAGGACAACAGGTTTCCATTTCATGGTTGACTCAAGGCCAGTAAAATCCATTTTATAGCGGGCAAACAGCGGAGCAAGTTTCTTTTTCACCTTGGTCTGTAATTCGTTTTGCAGTTCTTTTTCATTCATTGCATAACTCACATTGTTTTTTGAATTTTAGCGATACCTATACCAAAGCGACGCCCATATTATCTTGATCTATAAAACCACCGAACAAAATCCGTTTTCAATATTTTAATTCAGAGAAAGTATGAAAAATCGGGAACTGAGAAAATCTGCTAGTCAAATCACTAACATATACTGAGAGTATTACAGACAACACTATTCCGGAGCTTGCTTCCATCAGAATAAAATATACGTCTGCATAGAACTTACAAATCCATTAAAGAAAATGCCAGTTTTTTCTGATAATTCTGCCACCAGCTCCGTCATTTCTTTCTTCAAAAGGTAGTCTTCACTACTCTCCACGCGGCAGAAACGACTATGAGATTTCTCTTCCCAGCCACCTGCCGGCAGCAGCCGCCACACCACCTTCGTTATTGGAAGCAACAACTGTATAGCGGGAATGCAGGGACGATGGCCCATTGGCAACCATATATCCCTCCCCTGCCCAGCCAAGCAGATCTTCATCATTATAGTCATTACCAACAGCACAGGTTCTGGAACGGGGAACATCCATCTTCCTGCTCAGCCACCTTACGGCGCTGCTTTTTGAAACCCCCGGGGCAAAGATTTCAATCCAGATCGATTGGTTGTCAAGGGGAGAAGTTGCCTTGATCACACTCTGGCGATGGAACATATTCGACAGTCGGGTAAAGATCCGGTCACCTTTTTCTCTTGCCACGATACAGAGCAGCTCTGTGGCCTCACCAAAACGGGCGAGGCGTTCAGGGGTCAGGGTGCTGGCAAACTTCCGGTAAAGAGTGAGCCGGTTGCGAAAGTCTCTGTTCTGACCGGAACAGTATCGATAAATAAAGTGTTCAGTGTCCGGCACCGGACGATGAATCA
The DNA here is from genome assembly GCA_019306075.1 of Deltaproteobacteria bacterium. Taxonomy (GTDB): domain Bacteria; phylum Desulfobacterota; class Desulfobulbia; order Desulfobulbales; family Desulfocapsaceae; genus Desulfomarina. Next base: position 5,547 of record JAFDME010000211.1, read on the forward strand.
TATAGTCAAGTCCAAAGTCGTCAAGAACATCAGAAACAGCAATGACATCCTCAGCCGGAAGGGAGTGTTTTTTTATTATGGCAGCTGCG
>JAFDME010000212.1 GCA_019306075.1 Deltaproteobacteria bacterium
TGCAAAGCCTGCGGGCGGCTGATCAACGGGAATATAAGTTGGAATACCAGGAAATCCGGCATCCTCAAGATCTTCGTTGAAAAAGATAACCTCAAAATCCTCGGGCATACTGTAAGGATTTTCTCCTTCACCGATATGAATGCCATTCTCTTTTTTCAGCTGATCAATGGAAAGTCCGGCCACTTCCAGATTTTTATCCACCAATTCCTCAATAGTCTTGACCGGAATATCTTTTTCATACCCCATTCTTTTTGCAATCTCGTTTGTTATATAGACCTGATCCTTACGCTCAAACATGGGGTCTACAAGTGGCATCCTGGCTGAGATATATTGCTGCTGTTTCTCTGAGAAATCCCACTGTGTACCGGTTTTAATATAATCGTAACGTTCAAGATAGCTCGCCTCAGGCAGGAGAATGTCGGCCCACATGGTTATATCAGTGGGCATAACATCCACACACATGACAAAGTCCATTTGTTTCAACACCTTTTTCATCTTCTCCTGGCCCGGAATGGTGTGCATGGGATTCTGACCCCAGATAACGCATCCCTTGATAGGGTAGGGCTTTCCAGTTAGTGCGGCATCCCTTATCAGTTCAGTTGGAGTGCCGGGAGGGGTATACGGGTGCCGCAGTTCATCATCACTGTTCAAATTAAGATTATGATCCTCATCATGTTCTTTATGTTCCCAGCTGATCTTGCCGACTTTTGGTCCGATGGCTGGAACCCATCCACCTTTCACATAGAAGGCACCAAGGACACCAGTCAGACAGGCGAGAGCACGCTGACGCTGAAAGTCATTACCGTACCATGATACATGCCTGCCAGGGTGGATAGAGACATTTGGTGCATTATCAGCGAGCAGATCAGCCACTTCTTTTATCTGTTCTGCAGTAAGGTCACATTCCTTTGCAGCTTTCTCAAGGGTCCATTCCTTTATCCCAGCTGCAAATTCTTCGAATCCGTCGCCATATTCATCGATGAAATCAGCGGCATGTCTTTTATTTTTGATAAGATAATTCATCATCGCCAGCAAAAATGCGGTATCTGTACCGGGTTTAATTTTTACCCAGATATCAGATTTAGCAGCGGATGCAGAGTAACGGGGATCAACTACAACGAGTTTTGCACCGTTCTGCAAACCCTTGATGTAACTTTTAATGTGTGAAACATGAATGTTTTCCCCAAAATGACCGCCTAAAAGAAAGATTACTTTGGAATTGGGCATATCAACTTTTTCACCCGGCGCCATACCGATGGTAGCAAGATAGGCAGTATCACGAATACCACGACACTGGAAAAAAGATGCTTCACTCACATTAGGAGTGCCGACGGTCCTTTCAAAAAAATGCATGGGATACTTTGCTGAAGACCCATGGGGGAAAACAGAAATTCCCTGGGCACCATATTTATCCTGGACTGCCTTCAGTTTTTCGCCGCACTCATCGAGGGCTTCCTTCCAGGAAATTTTTTTCCATTTGGGCTTGCCTCTCTCACCGACATTCTTCAGTGGGAATTTTAACCGGTCAGGATCATAGAGAAGTTTTATTCCGGCATTTCCTCGGGCACAGATGGAAGTACCGTTATCAATGGATTTAGGGTTTCCTTCAAGTTTAACAAGACGTCCATCCCGCTTTTTCCCAACAAGCTGGCAACGCCAGAAGCACATTTCACATACACCCCCAACTGCAGTTTCGTCTTTGAGCGATCCCTTTGGTTCAAATGGAGAAGGTTTAATACCGCTCTCGGATGCCACAGCTTTTGAAAGAGGCAGAGCTACAGCTGCCAGTGAGGCAGATTGCAGGAATTTACGCCTCGTTAAGTTGAACGTCATATTCTTTTTCCTCCTTTGTGAAAAAGTCAATAAGAGTAATAATTACATGGTAAAAGGGATGCTGACTCTGCTTTTTAACCTGTGCAGAAAAGAGCGTGTACCAGGGGAGGAAAAATCTACTGAGAAATTCCTCCTCTCCTGCTCGATTTTGATCTTTTGCCAGAAATGATAAAAATTCCAGCTGGTGTATCAAGTTATCAGGCAGATCAGCATGGTCTGCAAGTGTGTATCCCTGGGATCGATAATAATTCATCACCTTTTCCGCATATTTCCCCTGGAGAGATTTTTCAAGGTAAACTGAACCGTAGGGTGGTGCGGCTACATGAGGCATCCCGTTTATGAAAAGTCGTGTATACTCAACCTGTAGATCTTCAAGGAAATTATCACTGGCGGATCTGGATGACTGTAAATCTTTCTTTTTGTCTTCACCTCCCAGGGCATCAAGCAGCTGAAAAAGGCCTGAAAAGTACTCTTCTGTCAGCCAGTCTGAATCAGGATACTCCATACTCTGGGCGCAAAAACGGTATATCGTGGCTATCTGATCTGTTGCGCTGCTGTTTGCCATTATTTTTGAATCGTATTTTCTGGGAATTGCTGTATTTGAACGTCAGATCACTATGAAATTATCAAGAAGTACTACATTGTAATCATGCGACAATCATACTCTCGAAATACCATTTTGTAAATACCACACCGTGGCATTATTTATGTCCGATCCTTAACAGATGGGAGTCATTTCTGACAATGAATGACGAACAAATGAAGCAACTTATCATTTTTAACAAAGTTTGTAAATAATAAACTAATAACTTAAATAGAGTCATTGAAAATGACCGTCTGAATTTGAGCTGTAATGAGGATTGAGAGTAAAAAAAACGGGGAGGTCAGGGGAAAACCCTGTTTTTCAGCAGATAAATATAATACGCATTGATCTTGCCGATCAGGTTTTCAGTTTCACGATAGGGGGCGTGTTTCCCCAGAGAGAGTGACTTCGTGTATTCCCCGGCATTCCAGGCCGACACGACCAGATCAAGCCTGCCATCAAACTTATAATTATATTTGGCGACCAGGTAGCATACCAGCAGAATATTGACAGCAGGGTCAAGCAGGTCAGCACTTCGTAAATTTTTTAGCTGGGCTTTTGAAACATATCTGAAATGTGTATTGGATTTGGCCAGTTCTCTGCCGGCCTTTTGACCTGTTGTGAGGATGATCTGCCCAAGGCCGAATGCCTTTTTATTGGAAATTGCGTTTGGATTGGCACCTGACTCCGCAAGGATAAGTGCCCTGATAAAATCAGGACTCACTTTATGGTTCGGTTCAAAATAGGAAAAATTACAGAAATAGCGGATCAGGTGATCAAAGCGGGCCAATCGAACGATCTGTTTCTCACTCACAGTCTGGTTTCTAAATTTATCAACGGAACTGTTAAGAGTGCACCAACCCGTCCAAGACGTAGAAAAAACGAGAAAAAGAGAAAATATGAATGCACGATAAAGAGAACAATCAGGTAACATTGTGCAGGTTCCACGCTGAAGATTCAGTCTGTAAAAATATCATTATTGTTCGGTAGAGCAGGAGCGGGTCTTCTGCCCCCGTATGTTCCCGAATGGAATGCATTGCCAGACTGGGGACACCAATGTCAACTGTTTTCAATCCTAAACGGGCAGCAGTCATTGGGCCGACCGTACTGCCGCAAGTCATGTCGCTTCGCATGACAAACTCTTGTGGAGTTACCTCTATCTTTTTGCACAAATTTTTAAAAACAGCAGAACTGATGCTGTTTGTAGCATATCGCTGATTTGCATTTATTTTTATAACTGGTCCCTTGTTGAGCAATACCAGATGGGCTGGATCTGTTTTTTCCTTGAAGTTTGGGTGGGTTGCATGGCTGTTATCCATTGAAATAAGAAAGGAGTTGTGCAGTGTGATTCTTCGCCTGACCGGATCTGGAGCAATACGTTCAAGAACTGCATCAGTAAATGCGCCGGAAGCTCCGCTGGCAGAAACAGAACCATTTTCCTCATGATTGGTGCAGATTAACATGTTTGAGTAGTTGTTTCCTGCTGCAGCCAGGGTTGACATCCCAACAAAACAGCTGAGCAGGTTATCAAGCCTGCTCCCGCTTAACATCTCATTATTAAGACCTGTATATGTGGGAGGCTGGGTATCGTAGCAGAAAATATCAAATGATAGAATTTCTTTGATTTTTGCAGCAGGATACTGGCGCTGCAGCTGTGCCGAGAGAAAAGCATTAAAGTCAGGAAAATTATTATTACAATCCTGTGCTAGAATCGGAGGCATATGGTTTTGCCGGTGAACAGTCTTCTTTTCATTTGCTTCTCTGTCCAGATGAATGGCCACACTTGGAATTGTAAGCAGCGTTCTTTTGAAATCAATGAGCATTATTTCAAGACTGCCATTCCCGGTCTCACAGCAGACCCTGCCGGCAAGGCTGAGATCCCTGTCGAACCATGAGTTGAGAAGAGCTCCCCCATAAATTTCCACACCCAGATTTAAAAATGATCCCTCACTGATGGATGGTTTGGGCTTTATCTGCAGAGCCGGGCTGTCCGTATGGGCCGCGAGCATACGGAATCCTTCTGTCACGGGTTCATGCAATCCGAGGGTAAATGCAATAACAGCTCCATTGTCTCGTAAGACAAAATAAGATTGCCCTTGTTTGAGATGCCATTTATCTGATTCATAAAGCTGCGAGAAATTGTGTGAAAGGAGATATTTTTGGATATTAGCTACAGCATGAAATGGTGTGGGAGAAGAGTGAAGGTAGGAAAAAAGCTGCTTGTTCAGGTCAATATTGTTCATTTTCAATATAATTGCTTAAAAGTGAGCTGCAGAGAAAAATTGTAATAACGAGCAAGATGAAGACTTTTTAAGACGCCATCAATTATATTTTTCTTTCAAATCATACAATGTATCGAGATATTCCTCTTTTAGCTGAAGGCTGTTGCCGGTATTTTCTATTTCATTAATAAGAGAATTAATTGAGGGACGAAGATCTATACCATACTTGTTGGCACCCTCTTTGTTGGCTTTATCCATTAATAAAATGGAATAAAAGCTTACAGTCATTCTTGAGATGGAATCTCTTCTAAAGAGGTAAAGACGTCCTCCCATGGTATTGATAAAAAAACCGGCGTAGTCGTATAGAGCGTCTTTGGGCAGGGTAAGGGAATATTCCCTGGCTAAAACTTCGGGATAATCAGTCAGGGAATATAATGTTTTAAGGATTTGCTCAAAAGAGGATCTTTCACGATCAAGAATCCCTTTAATCAAGATAATATTATCCTTCCCAAGGATTCTGAAAAAATGAGCGGTGTTTTTCAGTAGTGTGAAAAGATCATTGGTTTCATCAGCAACAACAGGAGGAGTATTAATCAGTTTTTGCACCAGCCTGGAAAAATGGATTCTACTAGATTCTTTCAGTTTAAAATCTTTCAGATAGGGTTGCTGGTCGAGGTGTGTAAAAAAACTGTTTACCGTTGCAACAAGTTTTTTGGAACTCTCTCCGGAAGCCTGCCTGTTCTCAAGGGACGACGATTCTGTTAAACCGGTTTTATTTCTATCTGATTGTGATGCATCGGCAGCAGCTGAAGAAAGTGACGATTGGCCGGAGGGTCGGGTGATGATATTATTTCCAAAAATTTCGGTTTTGTTTTCCCCAGAAGTCGACCTGGTGGCATGGGAGTTGTCAGATAACCAGGGTTTTCCCTCTGATGCCACAGAACTTGAAATTGAACTGGATGACTTATCA
>JAFDME010000019.1 GCA_019306075.1 Deltaproteobacteria bacterium
TTAGTACTATCTCACCATCCACCACATGAATCAGATCGATTTGGAGGGTATTAACTCCTCCACTTGTCTTGTCGCCAAGTGTTAAGCCGGCAACAACAAAATCGCTGTCAGCATTGCGCTGAACCTGCAACTTGGCACCAGTCAGATGTATAAGTTTGATGCGGAGTTGACCTCGCAGCAGGGATGCAAGTGATAAAACGATATCCGCCCTGTTAACTTTGAGGACGGTTTCACTGCTGTGCATGAGGTACAGGTCGCTAACGGAAATGCTTCCCTCCAGAAAGGAAATGTGCGGTTTAGCGTGTTCTATTCTGTCATAGCCCTGGTTTGCCGCCCATTTAGATAGGCTACGAGAGATCAATGCCGGGCTGGAATAGAAGATCACCGTCCCGGCAGCAAGTACCAGCACCACCGCCGCAAGCAGTACCCACAGGGTTTTCTTCATCATCTGATATACATATACGTTGATTTCTGCTTATCCATCTGTCAGTGTTGGTTGTTTTGTGCCGTGTGTGAAGTAAATTTCGTTTCTAAGTCATTTACATTATCCTTAAAACGGATCTCAGCAATAACCATGTCGTGATCAGATAAAGTCTCTGACAACACACTGTAATCTGCAAATTCCAAGTCTTTTGTAAGCAATATCCAGTCGAGACGTTTGTTTTTGTAAGAGCTGTAAGCAGATGATTCCGGCTCGTAGGCATAAAAACGTGACTTTGTCGCCAGTTCTTTAATGACTGAAGCCTCAGCCAGCCACTCACTGTTAAAATCACCCAGGATGACGGTTGGGTTCATGCGGGCAGATAATATTTCTTTCATCTCGTTGATCTGTTTTTTACGGACGGACTTTCGTGAAAAATCAAGATGTACTGAAACAACATCAATCTTGCGCGACAGACTGCCATCACGGTACGGCATGTCAACCTGGGCGACCACTAATCCCTTATTAGGCGTTGGTGGTGATGGTGCGAAAGTGTGTTTAATGGTTTCAGCAAGCGGCAGTACTGACAAAATAGCTGTACCGTAGGAAAAGAGCCAGCTTTCGGCGTTGATTGCCTGTGTTCGCCAGGGATACCGGGCCTGTGTGGCAAGATATTCAACATGATCAAATGAGCCGCTCCATGTGGAGGAGGCATCGGCTTCCTGGAGAACAACAATATGGGGTTTATGCTGGTTTAAAACGATGGCAATATCATCAAGGTTTTCTTTAAAAGTACTTTTCCGAAAAAACAGCTGGTTAAAACCGTCTTTTCTGCCGTGGGCAAGATTGAGTGTTGCAACACGTAATATCTCATCTGGATATCCAGTTTGAGCATAAATGCTGTTATCCGCTTCGATCGCTGAACTGTACACAGTGCGCACCTGTTTTTCGGTTGTCGCACAGGCAGCAAGAACAACGACGTTAATAATCAGCAAAATAAAAAATGTTTTATTTTTCATATCATTACAAACAACCTACATCAAATATTCTAAACCGAAGAAACGAATCCTTTTAAAAATACGGCGCTGTCTTTTTGCTGAACCTGCTTTATCGCTGTCACTCTCCATTAGCTTTTTGCGCATCTGCAGCCATTCCGGTGACCCCCAGCGGTAAGATGTCTTTTTTAATGCTTCAAATACTTCAATGAGATCTTTATTCAATTCGTCATTCTGAATAAAGAACCCCATTTCATTGTTATACAGAATAGAGCGATAATCGAAATTACTGGTGCCGATAAAACAGAGAGCATTTTCGAGAATATATTTTGCATGTAGTTTTCCATAATGTGCATTGCCTCCCAGTATCACTGAGTCAATCCTTCCCGTTTGATAAATAAAAACCTGCGGGTGGTTAACCAACCGCTTCCATTTATCACTTTCAACGATGTCTGGATTAAATTCACCTTGTTCAAGACCAGAGAGCCATGCTTTCTGCAATTCAGGTGTCAGCAGATATCTGGGAATCATGTCCATATCGATAATGGCCTGGGTAAAAATATTGTCTCCGGTCATCACCGAATTGGTAATCACTTCCAGCTTGAAGTCAGGGTTCTTACTTAACCACTCCAGTGTAGCTTTAGCATCGTCATATATGATATCACCTTCTGCGTTTTTGTACGTACCACTAAATAGATAAGGCGAAACCATTCTTAAAGTTCCACTTTTCATACCTTGAGCTTTTCTTTCTATGCCAATTTTGGCCAACAGGTACATAATCGAATTGGGATTACGTTTCAGGTTTTCCTTAACGTCTGTCGTTACTCTTTTATTGATGAGATTACTTAGTTGATGTGCTAGCCGTACACGAGAATCATGAAAGCCGTCTGTCATAAAAACCGGCATATCCTGCATGCGTTTTTTTATTGCAGGCAGGGATTTTAGAAACGACAGACTTTTCTGACTTTTCTTTCGTTGGCCGCTATAATTATCGCTATAATTATCACTATCATCATCACCTGTCTCAATTGGCCATATACGGCGGTTGCCTTTATGTAGAAATAACAAAGTATAATAAAGTTCGGTGACGTTACCAACCGTGTATTGTTCATCAGTACTATGTTTACCTGACCTTAAAAGCACCTCCAGATCACGGTAAGCGGTAGGGTCCCGGGAGCCATCTTCATTGATACCGTAATAATCAAGAGAGATGTTACGCCCGCCAGTCATCACTATTGCTTTATCAGCAAATGATCCATCAACGACAAGTAATTTATCATGTGATCGCCTGTTAAACTGAAATTTGGTCAAGGCATTAAAGATAACGACCTGGACACGGGCTTTTTTCGTCGTTATCTGCCCCGTATCGTTACGCATAAAACCACCATCTCCCGCACAGGTTTCCAGTGCTCTCAACCCTGGATGGCCGAAGCCTATAGAACCCAATCCGTCTACCATTATGCGCACGTCCACACCACGCTTTACCGCATTACACATAGCGCCAAGCATTGCATAACCGACGAGATCACGTTTAAAGATATAATAGGTCGCATCAACCGTATGCTGCGCGTTTTCTATCATCCATATTTTTGCCGCGAGTGAATTTAAAGCATCATCAAAGGAATGGCCTATAATTTTTGTCCCGGCACTATTGACCGGTATCTTCGCTTCTGCACCTAACTTAATGGGGTCATTTGTTAAATCAGATGCAGAAACCCACGTTCGTATTTTATAGATATTGTTGATTTTTTCATCATTAACCGCATTTAACGGTGGGCAGCCAGGCAGGTTTAAAGAGCCCTCAGGACAATATTGCAGCGGAACTCTGGCACAAGAACTCAATAGTACCATCAGGAGTACTGATATAGGAAAAAATATTCTGGTCATATAACCATTCCTCATTGATTAAGGATTATCTTTTGTCACAGGACAAGTTGTAGGGAAACTTTACTGTTCTACTGCTCTATAAAAGTATCTATTGAGATCTACAAGACCGGATCGTTGGTTGTCTGACTTATTAAACTCTTCTTGAAACCAGTCATAAACCTCCCAAAAATTGTCCTCAGCACGATTTACTCCATACTTCTCAAGTCGCTGGATATAGGCTTCACTGTCATCATAATTGTTGAGGATATCGAAGAAGTCAGGAAGATCAGATGCGTCGACAATAAAAAAATAGTTCGGGTAAGAGCCGATAAACCCAGGTAGAAAATCAGCACTGTCTTTACTCGGGTCAAGAAATTTCCCTTCCCTTAATAGTCACAGATGGTTCCCCCTTCTCTCCGTGGAGGATATAACCGACGATAAGAATCTTTTGAATATTTATCTTTCTCTGTGTGGTCAGGTTAACATCCAACTCCATCCGGCGCTGGCATCAGGTTTACCTGGTCAATGGGTGGACTGGCACAACTAGTGATTGTCAACAATAGTATTACAACACAAATTTTTCTCATTGCCGATGTAGACATTGATTGCGGAAGAATCCTCATAATTCTATGTCTCCATGAGAGTATCGGTTTGTCGATTTTCGGCCACAAGATTACCTTCATTAATAATTTTACGCAGACGTTCTAACCATTGGTTGCTGACTTGCCACCGTTAAATCAGTCCGGTAAACAAATATTCAATTGTAACAATGCAACGTTTTATTGCTGCCTGCTTTTTAAAAATTCAAGAATCTGATGGCCAAAAGGATCTGCCTTATCTGCTGCAATTATTTTTTCGGCGATCTCTTTTACTTGTTGGAGGTCTCCTTTCTCTACATAAAATCTCACAACTGCCTGCTGATAGTTCTCGTTTTGTGGCTCTATTTCAAAGGATTTTTTAAGAAATTCTCCTGCCTCCGTGTCACGCTGAAGAAAAAGCAGCAGCTGTCCAAGATTATAATGTGTTTTTGCGTTATCCGGCATACCGGAAGAAGCAGTTTGTAAATGTTTAACAGCTTCACTGTACTGTTTCTTTTCTGAAAGAAGTAATCCGAGAGAATAGTGTACATCGGCAAGCACCGGATTAACAGCCAGCGTTTTTTGTAATACTTCTTCTGCAAGATCCAGTTTTCCGTGCCTGCTGTAGAGAATTGCCAGATTTGTGCGGGCACTATACAAGTCACGATCGATAGTGATTGCTTTTTTGAAATGTTCTTCTGCCTCATCCGTTTGTCCCTGTAGTGTTGCAAGTGCACCAAGGTTCAGTCTGCTGGCTGCAAAATCTGCTGAATAGAGAGCCGTTTGCATATATTCAGCAATGGCAGAATCATAGGGTTTGCGCCATTTTTCTGAAATCTGATCCGCCGGAATCTTAGCCAATGTTCTGGCGGCCTCAATACGAACGCCTTTGACCGGGTCGGTGAGCAGCGGGGAAACAAGTTGCTGCAGATCTTCTGCACTTACAGGTGGCAGATTCATCAGTGTAGTTCTTCTAAGAAGAGCTTCATCGCTTATCAAACTCTCTTTAAACAATGGAAGAGTACTATCTGTTGGGTATCTGTTCAGGTATGAAAGAGCCGTGGCCCGAACTATAAGTGGGGAAAGTGCATCTTGAATGATCTGTTTCAAGCCTTGGAATGCCTGCGCTTCTCCTTGTCTGGCGGCAAAGAATACAGTGCCATAGTGGTACTTCTGTTTACTGCCATACCATTTTTGAGTGTATTCAGCCGACCATTCATTACTTTTATCAATATGACAGCGATTACATGCATTTGGTGTTCCCAGGTTTGTACTTAAGTCTGGCCTTGGTACACGAATGGAGTGGTCTGGCCGGTAATCATTGCCCATATAAACTCGCCCAGGCATGTGGCATTGCACACACTCGGCACCACTGCCCACTTTAAAAAGCACTTCGTTATCACTTCCACGAATGGCGTCACCCTTCTCCCCTTTCTGTTTATGAAAATGATGCGTTTCGTTATCATAAACAGAGGCCTGATGGCACTGCGAGCACAGAGCATTGCCCTCCTGATGCAGTTTGATTGTGTGCACATTATGGCAATCTGAACAACGTACATCATTTGCATACATTTTTGACTGCACAAAAGAGCCATACACATACACTTCATCCAGAATTTGACCATCCGGATAATAGAGTCTTTCTTCAAATAAACGTGGAACCTCTGTGTCAAGCAGATCCTGCTGTTCATGTTTATAATCTCCCAGCATGGAACGACGGGAATGACAGGGGGCACAGCTCTCGACCTGTTGCCGATTGTTTATCCCTGAGGTCTGTACCAGTAAGCCATCATTTTCAGGCCGTGCCATTTCCGGCAGTTCAGCCCAGGCTAGATGCTTGGACCCTGGACCGTGACAGGCTTCACAACCTACATTAATCTCTGCCCAACTGGTATTATAGCTTTCTGTTTTCGGGTCATAGTTTTTCTGCAGTTCCGTGGAGTGACAGTCTGCACACATGGAGTTCCAGTTCTGTCCCTGATTGGTCCAGTAGATCCATTCTTCAGGGTCAAGTGTAAGATCCGGATAAAGATGAAACCATTTGTTTTCTTTAACGTCCCAGGCAATGGGAAGACACTGCATCTTTCCACCGGGAAAAGGAATTAAATACTGCTGCAAAGGAGAGTAGCCAAAGGTATGAGTGATTTCAAAATCAGCCATTTCACCTTTTGGGCCGCGAGTATACACAAAAAAGCCACCATCTTTACGAAAAAATCGGGACTGCACACCATCCTTTTCAAAAATGGTATTATTAAAATCAGCAAGAACCGTCTCATCGGTGGCCACGGCCATAGCTTTGGCATGATGTGAATCCTGCCACTCCTCATATTCTTTTTTATGACATTTAGCACAAGCCTTACTGGTTATAAATGTTGCTTCCTGAACAACGTTTTCGAGGCTTTGATTCTTCTTTTGTTTTATTCCATAAAGCGGCAGGGAGACAACGATGATCAGGGTGGCAATAATTCCGATGATTTTCCATCTTCGCATATTGCTATCCCAGCTCCTGAGGGTACGCCAGTTGCTCAGCTGCAAAGCTTGTCCGTTTGATGGGACTGCTGATATCAATCATAATTTTTTTCTGCCCAAAACTGATGGGATACAGATCAAGAGCACGTGGTGCCGGAGATTTTAGCACATTGCCGGTGCTGGTAAATATAGAGGCATGACAGGGACATTCAAACTGCTTACGTTCTTCCATCCAAGGAACTGCACATCCAAGGTGGGTACATTTTCTGGAGATGGCCAGCATACCGCCATTTTCAAGGCGGCTCAGATAGCAGTTTCCTTCATGAATAAAAGTCACCGTTCCGGGTAGAAAATCAGTGATATCTCCCGCTTCAATGATTTGAGTAGAAACTCCCTGAACATCATTTTTTCTACTTGAAATTAAAAAAGAGATCCCACCGGTTACAAATTCAGCCAAAGCAACAAGGCCTATTCCAAACCAGATTTTAGTTAGAAAGCTCCTTCTTTCAGAAATTACAACAGAACTGTTTTTGGTATCTTTCATCTTTTTTACCATGGTAAAACCAGCTTCATTCCATCCCCTCTGAACCAGATACCCGTTATTGTCAAAATGATAATTATCGATACAAAAGTGATCATAATCAGCTTTGTAAGCTTGGAAGGTTTTTCTGTTGTCTGATCAATAAAAGGCAGCAAGGTCAGGAATACTGCAAAGGCACCTGGTAACACACACAGAGCAAGGGTTGGCTGCATATGGAGAAGTAGTTCCTGAAGCCAGAGAAAGTACCAGGGAGCTTTAACCGATACAGGAGTCAGGTTGGGATTTGCTATTGCCGTGAGTGGCGCATCAATGAACATACTGAAAAGCAGCAGAAAACAGAGCACCACCGCCGCAAAGGCAAGCTCCCGAGTCATTAATTCGGGAATAACAGGAAGTATCTCCTGTTTGCTCTGCTTCTTAATCTTGATACCACCTGATTTTCTGATCCGCCAGAAATGGTAAAACATACAAAAAAGAAAGGTCAAAGGAAGTAACGTGGTATGAAAAGAATGAAAGATGTGCAGTGTTTCTTCGCTCACCTCTGCTCCTCCAAGAATCAGTTTCTGCAGAAATACGCCAAAAACTGGAATATAGGGAAGCATTGAGCTTGCAATGGTAACAGCCCAGAAAGCAAGCTGATCCCATGGTAGAAGATAGCCTGTGAAGTTGGCAAGCAGTACAAGGAGCAGAAGCACTAAACCACTATACCAGCTCCTTCTCCGGCAGCCAAAATATGCACCGCTGAAAAAAACACGCAACAGGTGCAGGTAGATGACAATAACCAGAAAGTGACCTGTCCAGTGGTGCAGGTTGCGAATCAGTTTCCCATAGACTTGCTCAGTCTGAATATGCTGTACAGACAGATAAGCATGAACTGAGACAGGCTCATACGCAAAATTCAGGAGCAGTCCGGTCACCAACTGTACAAAAATCATCAGCGCAGCAGCACCGCCAAGTCCATAGGTCAGGGTGAAACGAAGAGCCTGGCCAGGGACTTTCCGGGGCCGAATATGAAAGAAGAAATTGTAGTTCTGCAATTTTTTTTACGGTGGTCTTAAGTTCTGGAGGAATCTTTTAACAAGGGTTAGGCACCGACCGTGACACGTACTGCTCCCTGAAGGGAAAGAACCGACTGGGAGGCGGTGAAACGAGCCAAATAGATAACCTTGCCCTTTGGATCAACAGCAACTAAACGATTTTGATAGTCAATCCGCCCCTGAAAATTATGAATTTATTTTTTAGGACTAATTTTAGAAATCTTAGAACCTTGAATACCTGCACCAGCCATCAATCCTTGCTGGCTAAATGTAAATACATAAACAGATTCGGTAATTGTAGTATTATTCATTGTTTTGGCCATACCTTCATCAACCAGAACGATGCTGGGCCCGACCCCAACTTCCCAGCCTTCATTGTTGTTGAGTAAATTATCAAGCCCTGTATCATCCATAAAAAATTTTCCAGCACCTGATACAGCTCCTGTGATGGTATCACGAATAGCAAAGGCCTGTTGAGGAATGAAGCTGGACACAAATATTAAAAGACATACTGCTTTAATGAAAATTGACATACGTTGTTCTCAGGGCATTAAAATTTGAAATTCAACCCCAGAATCGGCCCATGGGTAACGGTATCATATTCAAAATGATCAGGGGTGTGTTTAGTGCCTTCTTCATAGTCAACCCAAGTCGCTTTATATGTAAGGTCTATATCCAGAAGATCGTTAATCACGTAGATAATCCCTGCCGAAGCGGTCCCTGTAAAATCAGATGACAGCCCCAGCCCACCGATATCGCCACGCAGCCTGAAATGCCAGTTTTCACTGATATGATGTGTCCAGCGGGCACCAATAACAGCATCGACCCAATCAGCACGAACCTTTTTGCTTATTGATCCCGGAAAGAGTGAAGGATCCACTGTGATATCTATATCATTATCCCACCATCTGATACCCGCTATATAATCTAATTTTCCATGCGCCAGATCCTGACGATAAAGTGCAAATGCCTCCATCACCCCCTGGCGAAGATCAGTAGATGCGACCCCACCCACCGGCCCCGATGTATCCTGGGAAAGATCCATAAAGCCATAATCAAGCCAGATCCCCCAGCCGCTCTCATGATGGGCCTCAAAGTGGATCATAGCCCCGATGTTCAGTGTCTCCAGAATATCGCTGAACTCGATATCCACATCCACCCCTGTCGCCCGCCCGACACTGGCATTTCCTGAAATATTTGAGGCCATCAGGTAAGGCTCCAGATCAAATGTCCAGCTTTTCTGTTTTTCTTCTTCGGGCGCTGCCGCAGAAATATTTGCAGTGAGGAGCAAAGCGGCAAATATGATAAAAATTCGTTTCATTATTAATTTAAAAGGGCAATCCCTTTTCCTCTTCTTTGTGTTTCCAATGACCTGGCCGGAAAAGTTTTCGTCCTGATATTAGTCAATCATTTTGGGAACAAAAACTTTACCGCAAACATCATGCTCCAGTCCGGGCCGTTCTCCGGAGTCTCAACATTGCTAAATGCCTGGAGTTTAAAATCAACCGGCAGTTTGCCGAAACGATGCAGTTTACCGATGCCGCCACCCAATGGAATAGTCCACCTGTTACTGCTTGACTGTTCCCAATCTGCTGTCATGACAGGAGTTGAAGTCAGATACCACCCATTTGCAATGTTGTAGTTGATGAAATACTGAAAGAGAAACTTGTTAACCTTATCTGCATCACTTGGCCCTGCAAAAGACCACATATTTTGAGCGAGAGCCCCGATAACCCAATTCCCGGGCATGGTTAATGCCAGGGCTGCAAGGCCGCCAGACACCTTTTCTGAGCCAAGGCCTGAGCCATGGGTGGGGAATTCAAAGACTGGCCCAAGACCGTAAATAACCGACCCCGGATCTGCCGAAGTAAAAAATCCCTGGTATTGAATATTACCAAGCCCGGATTTGCTCACACTATTGGCTGGAATAATCTCACCGTTTAGATCCTGCTGCACAGTGCCATCAATCCCAAGATAGGGAACAATGAAACGGTTGATGAGATTTATCTTGCCGATGGTCACCGGATAGACCGGTTTAGCTACTAAGGCATCGGCACTGGAATCATTGGGCATACCATCATAATGCAAATATTCCAGAGGAACACTGATCATATTGCCCACGGGATTCTGCGATTTTTTGGCTAAGTCTTCTTCATTTTCAGCTGCACTATATCCAGGAAGGATAAAGAAGAGCATTCCAACAACAACGAGTACATTTTTAAACATTTATCAATTTCCTTTTTATGCCAAAACAGAGACAGCCCAACCTCTCCGATGTGTAAGCTGTTGAGGTTGGACTGTCTGGTCTCTGGTCTATTTTTTCAAAAGCTCAAGACCGGTGTACGCTTCGCCCCGTGCTACAGGTGTATGCGGATACTGTGCTATCTGGTCCTCATGGCGTTTTTTCATATGATCAAACGCCGGCCATGCCCAGAGGAACTGAGCCATAAGTGGATGCTCTTCTCTGGGATCTTTGTCCAGATCAAAGAAACCTTTCCCTGCCAGTCCTGGCGCAGCACCGGCAAAATGCCGTTTGTATTGCTGCTTGACGATAGCAGAGAGTACCGCCCCCTGGTAGATAAACACATGATCGCGTCTGCCGTGACCATCACCATTAAGCAACAGGGCAGTCTGGTCAATACCATCTATTACACGATCTGTGGGGATGGCATCCATTTTGCCACCCAGACGGGCAAATGTCGTGAACAGGTCAGCGACATGGACGATGTCATGGACAACAGCGCCTTTTTCTATAACACCAGGCCAATAGGCAAATGCAGGAACACGCACCCCTCCTTCCAGAAAGTCGTTCTTACCGCCACGAAAAATGCCGGGATTATGAAATGTATCAGGCCAAATCTCTGCCATTGGCCCATTATCAGCCATAAGTACAATTAGAGTGTTCTCGGCAATGCCAAGTTTTTCTGTGAGAGCCACAATCTCGCCAATTTGTTTGTCCAATTTATAAAAACTTTCGGAGCTGGCTGTACCATTTTGAGTTTGTTTAGGAGAGTTCTCCTCATTGAACATTTCCAGGACATTAGGCCACCAATCCAACAGGAATGGTTTGTCAGCATCGGCATGTTTTGCGATGAATTTCTTCACTCTGTCATATGTCATCGCATTAAACTCGTGATACTCGGCTACAACGGTGGGTGTTGAAATTTCCTTACCTTTTTGTCCTTCAAAACCCTCTACTGCCCAGACCCACTCTTTGGGTCGGAATTTCTTGTCGAGAGCATAAGGGCTCAATTCATCTTCTGCCCAGCCAACGGTATAAAATTCCTTTTCTGCCTCGGGAGTGAACATCTGGCCGGCAAACTGGTTGTAAAGGGTAAAGATGGCTTCATCGTATCCCTGGTTGTGCAGGTAGGACTCTTCCACATCACCAAAATGTGATTTCTCAAAGAAACCGGTGTGGTAATCGTCATCTAATACTTCGGCAATGGTAACTTCAGAAGCCGGCAATCCCATTTGGTGGATGGGAAAAATCGGGAAGATCATACCGCTTCGTACCGGCTGGCGGCCTGTTGCTGCGGCAACACGGGTGGGAGTACACGAAGGCTCGGAGTACATGCGGGTGAAGGTCATTCCTTCATCAGCTATTTTGTTGATGTTTGGCGACTTATAGCCCGTAACATTATTGAGCATCGGGTGACCGATTGCCCCGTATTTCATATCATCCCACATGATGTGGATGATGTTTGGTGCTTTACCAAATTTCTTGCGAAGTTCAGCAAGCTTTTTATCAAGGACTTTGTCCTCAGCCCGCCATTTTTCACCATTCTGAGCCTCAAGTATTTCATACTCGGCATCATGTATGATGTCTCCGGCATATGCGATACTGCCCATCACGGCCAGCGAGGATACAAAAAGTGTCCCCAAAATTTGTTTCTTCATGCTTTTGTGTCTCCTTAAATTGATGAATACAATCCATCTTGTTTTTTATGCCCGTCGCCTATGGAGAGACAGGGGCAGTTTCACTTCTTTTATTCTTGCTCACTCCAACTCATAAAAGCCTCTACCATTTTTTTGCTTTCTGGACGTAGATTTTCGATGCCACTATAGGGGCGATCTTTACCAACCGGGGCGTTGGGATATTTTTTCATCTGCATAAGATGACGCTGAGTCATATCCTGATAGCTGGCGCTGGCCCACAACGCTATTTCGGTCATGGGAGACTCTTCACCGGGGTCGCGCTGAAGGTCATAGATTTTTGCGGAAACACCTGGCTGGCCGGGAGCAGGAAGCTCCAACTTGTATTTTTGCTTAACAATGCTTCGGAGAGTATTACCACTGTAAATGAAAGCGTAATCACGACGACCGTTTCCTTCCCCGTCAAGAAAGAGTGTGGTCTGATCTAAGCCATCAATTACACGATCTGTCGGGATATATTTTGTGGCGTTACCGATGTTGGCAAATGTGGTGTATAAGTCCGTAATGTGGATCATGTCACCTGCCAGCTTATCTGCTTCGATCATTCCAGGCCAGCGGGCAAAGGCATTCACTCGCACCGCACCTTCCGAGGTGTCGACTTTTCCGCCACGGTAGATCATCTGGCTGAATCCAAGAATATTGTCAAATTGACGGAATCTCCCGTTATCTGCCATTAGCACTACCAAGGTATTTTCGGCCAGACCGAGGCGATTGACTTCAGCCATAATTTCTCCAAACCAGCCATCGAGTATGCGAAGACTTTCCACCCCGGTACCACCATTGGAAGTTTCAAATGAATCGAAGGAAGAACGATCGAAGTCAAGAGGAATCATCGGCCAATATTGGAGGAAGAAAGGCTTATCATCCTTGGCCAGCCTTTGCAGTTGCTCGATGGTCTGACGCTGATATTTTTCATTCATCGCATCATAATGTTTCTGCGTCCATTCTTCTCCGGCTGTAAAATCTACTTCCCGAGCCATCTCTCCCTTCCGACCTTCAATGCCATATACCAGGCCACCTGGTTTAAACTGATCATCCAGGGCAAATTGATCATTGCCAGAATCCGCATGCCAGCCCTGCATCGCATGGGACTGGTCGGCCTCCGGGGTCATGAATCCTAGTAACACCTGCTGATGAATAGGGAACGATGCGTAGTCAAAGCCCTGATTATGTGGATAGCCTTCGGCAATATCACCCATATGCCATTTGCCGATATGGACCGTATTATAGCCAGCCTCGGACAATACTTCGGCAATGGTAACTTCGCTTGCTGCCAGTGCTTCACCAGCCACTGTCGCCTTCACTTCTCCCAGACCATTGCGGACAGGATGACGCCCGGTCATCATAGCAACACGGGAGGGGGTGCAAGAGGGTTCCGTGTACATGCGCATAAAGGAAAGACTTTCATCGGCAAACTTATTGATGTTTGGGGTTTTTGACCCCCTTATATAATTCAACTCGGGTATTCCCATCTCACCGAAAGACAGATCGTCAACGAGGACATAAAGTATATTGGGTGACTTGCCGTTGTTCTTCTTCCTGAACTCGGCAAGCTTGGCATCCATTTTTTTGTCATCCGCCGCCCATTTTTTGCCGTGCTGGGCTTCCAGAATATAATACTCTGCGTCGTGGACAATCTCGTCTGCCATTGCACTTCCGGTAAAGGCCCCACATGCCAGCGAAATAGCTAATGCTGATCTGGTCAAAAGTTGAGGTTTTCGTCCACGTTTTAGTTGAAACATTATTGTGTTTTCTCCTGTTTGTTACGCTCTAACGTCTCCTTAGTCAGGTAGAGCAATTTTTTATTTTTCTTCTATCTTCACCTTGAGCAAAATCCATGCCTATTGAGATACATTGCCGAAATACTGTTAACATACGGTTAATATGGAACTATTTTTGTAAAAATTGGTGTGTGATGGCAAAACATTCCGGCCGTGCGTCGATATATAGACAAGCCCGTCGATATATTGTACATTCCTGCGTAGTTGTTATTTTCCCAGGAGCTCAAGCAATGACGAAAGAACCGATAAACAGCGAACTCGAACAAAAGCCCGACCAATTAAAGCGACAACGCACAGAGCTCGTTCAGGTCGACGCTAAAAGTATGGTAATGTGTGAAGAGTGCATAAAATTTGAAAAACTCCTCTTTGAACTCATTATCTCATTTGTGAATGCGCCTGCTGAGCAAATCGATCAGAAGGTTGAGCAAACACTTCAACAAATTGGTGTACTATCGGGTTTGGATCGAACCGACTTTGCACAATTCAACAAAGAGAATGGTAAACTTCAGATAACCCACTCCTGGACGGCAAAGGGCGTTGTCTCTATGCGCGACATGTTCGTAGACGATGGTTTCCCCCTGCTCAGCAGACTTGTCACCAGCAAAGATGAGGCGATTCTTTTTGAAAACCCTCACGATCTGCCCGAAGAATCCTCAACTGACAGCCAGAGCCTTGAAAAAATCGGTGTTAAATCGGGCATGATGATCCCATATTTCTTTCAGGACAAATGCGTGTGTGTGGTCTGTCTTGGCACCCACGCAAGCTTTAATCCAAACTGGTCTGAGAGACTTGTACAACGCTTGAAATTGATAGGTGAAATCATCTCTAATGCTATGATTCGTAAGGAGACAGACCTGTTCCTTCAGAATTCTCTTTTCAAAATCAAAGCACTGGAAAAACAATTGAAAAAAGAGAATATCAGTCTAAAAAAGGAAATAGAATCTATTCAGCTCAATACTGAAATCATCGGCGAAAGTGACGCTACCAGGAAGGTACTTAAAAAAATCAGGCAGGTTGGCAAGACCGAATCCAGCGTCCTTATTACCGGCGAGACCGGAGTCGGAAAAGGTCTGGTTGCCATGGCTATCCACAAAAACAGTTCACGCAAACAGCGAGCCATGATAACAGTCAGCTGCGCTGCGCTGCCGTCATCTCTCGTTGAAGGCGAGCTGTTTGGAAGGGAGAAAGGGGCCTACACCGGTGCTCTGACAAAACAGGCAGGACGATTTGAGATAGCCGATGGCTCCACTATTTTTCTTGATGAAATTGGTGAATTGTCCATGGAACTGCAGGTTAAATTACTTCGCGTTCTCGAAGAAGGAGAATTTGAACGGCTGGGGAGCAGCAAAACTCTGCACACGAATATGCGGGTTGTAACTGCGACAAATCAAGACCTTGTCAAGAAAATCAAGGAGGGGAAATTCAGACAGGATCTATATTACCGGTTGAATGTTTTTCCCATTCATATGTCCCCCCTCAGGCAAAGACAGGATGATATCATGGCCTTAACCTGGTTTTTTATCCAGAAGTTCAGTGAGAGCATGGGGCGACAGATAGACACCATCGCCAAAGACAGTATAGACGCAATCATGAATTATTCGTGGCCGGGAAATGTAAGAGAATTACGGAATGTTATCGAACGGGCATTTATTGTCGGGACAGATAGAAATCTCCAGGTGACATTGGCGAATACTGTCGATCCGGAGTCATTACTCGATCTCAAAACTCACGAAAGAGAACACATACTGAAGGTGATCAACAGCAGCAACTGGCGTATCAGGGGCCATAAAGGTGCTGCTGAAATACTGGGACTAAAACCTACCACACTTTACTCCAGAATGAAAAAACTGGGTATAAAACGCCCGAAATAACAACTTTACACAGCCTAATAGGCTATATCTCGACGCCAAGGCACGTCTCCGCCCAAATTATTCCAGCCTCTCTGGTTCAATAATCACTATAATTTAAGGCAATTATTCGATTACACCTGAACTGGGAATACTGTGGAATGGATTTTGCTACACAAACAATGACTACCTGATGATTGGTTTATTGCTCAGGCGACATTATGTAAAAAGAGAGAACGGATGATTATTGCTACGATACGAATTGTCGCTGATTCCGAAAACATCGACAAAATAATTGAGATCTTAGCTTCAGTGAAGGGGCAGGTGGCGGGAAAAACCGGTTGTATCTCCTGCCTCATCCTTCAAGAGGTAAACAACGAGAACAGAATTAGCTATGAAGAACTCTGGGAAAACCAGGAACAGTTTAACAAACATATCCGCTCAAATCTTTACCAGAAAATACTTGTCGCAATTGATATGTCCAGTCAACCTCCTATCGTTAAATTTAGCACAATTTCAAGTGTTACAGGAATGGAACTGCTCAGAGAGTGTCTTCCTGTCAGACAAGAAAGTACTCTTGAAGTATGAGGTTTTCACTTAACAAAACTATGTCAGGCTCACTTATCACTTAAAACGGCCGTTCCTCTGCAGCCGAAAGCTCCACCAGTCCATTCCGAACTCACCAGCAGAGTGTCAAACTTCAGGTTTAGTTTGCCGTAGTCCTGTTCTCTCTTAACATATCGCATTTCAAGCAACCATTATCACGGAAAGTTTCAATCCGTAAAAGTATTTGTTTTTCGCTTTTCCAGAAAATGGAGTGCTTTTAAGAGAAGATTACTGCCAAGATTAACCGAATTAAGAGACACCCCGGCTAAGATGTTTCCTGATATGGTCATCAGTGACTATACCTAAAAAAATGCCCGAAAAGGAGCATTTTGGCACGTTTAAAAAATCAAAATTACTTCCAGAAAACCAGCTGCAAATGCAGCACTCCACATTATGGATAATTCCAGAGAACCTGTAAAATGGCGGTGCCACAAAGGAACCGCCATCTTTATTCATCCGTATAGGTTTTCAATCCAGCGCATGGCTTCTGTGTCGCCTACGTTTCCCAGATATCTCTGAGTTGTCGTTAAGTCAGCATGTCTCAAAATTACCTTACTTACTATTTCAATCGGTGTTCCGGCTCTTGACGCGTACGTGGCAGCATGCCTTCTCAAATCATGAGGCTTCAAGTTGACACCAACCAACCTGCCAGATTTTTTAACCATAGACCACGACGTGCTATAGGAAATAGGAAATACGTATTCATCCGGTTTAATATTGTTGTCTCTTACATAATCACCCAAACGGCGTTGGAGTTTACTCGGGATATAAACAATTTCGCCTGCTCTACCACTTTTGGGTTTTTGAAGGATTAATTTACATCCATCAATATCCATTGGGGTCAGATTTAGTACTTCACTGATTCTCATGCCGGCTCGAGCCATCAACTCCAACATAATTCTGTTTCTTGTTATCATGGTACGAAAAATGATCTCGTCCACAGTGTCCTTTTCAAGTATTCTAAATTGGCGAAGTTGTGGCTGCCTGAAGATTTTCTTAATCACAGAATTGTAACAAGGGTTTTTTAGGTCGGGCTGTGATGTGCCTATCATAAAGTTATAGAATGAGGAAAGAACGGAGTACCGATTCCTCTTGGTAGTCTGTTTACGGTTGTTTGTAAGTTTTGTCAGGAAAGAACATCTTCTTCAGAAACCGAATCGAGCGTTCTTTCCCCAAATTGGTTGTTGAATTTTCTTAAGACAAATTCAACACATCTGCAGGTATTTTTCTGAGAATTCGCATTGTGGTACTCTAAGTGGTGGCGTATAGCTTTCTTGATTTTCATCATTTCCCCTCCTGATTTCAATTTTGAAAATTCTTCAGGGAACTATACGATGAAATACAAACTGTTAATGGTCTGGAATTATCTTGGACGAGCAGTAAGTCTAAATGTGTTAGGCATTTGGTCTCCTGAGAACAGGAGATTCACGGTAGCAATGTAAAATTTGGCCTTGCATAGATTTTATGTAGATGTGATCTGGCAATGTTAGTTCAGCAATTCGCGGCAGAGATTGAAAGACCCACTAAGGCGGGCCTTTTTTAGCCGTTTTGCTCAACGCCACGATTCAAATGTTTTGACGGCATCCCTTGATTCTGGCCGTAAATTACTGATACCTCCATATGAACACGGGGCATATATCGGCGACATGTTTATGAGTCTCATCCATACCTGTGCTCTATCGAAAATCAATTCCTACCTGTACCTGACAGCTCTCCTGAAAAATTCCTCTGCTCTCTTTAAGAATCCGCATCTGTGGATGCCTTGGAATTATCAAGAGAACCTGAAATCTTCTGATTATTAAGCAGAAACGCGGCGCGCATGCTTCTCGGCAACATTATACCATAGCCGATTTAGGTAGGGTAGGCTTGCCGGAAAGACACGTGCTTTGTTATATAGCCTGATAGAAACAGCAAAGGCAAACAATCTGGAGCCTTATGCATATCTTCGGTACATCTCCCACAAATTACCAACCGTAACTTCGCTTGAGGATTATGAAAAACTATTGCCCTGGAATATAGATATGGGGCAGATAAAACGTATTCTTACACGTTGGGTGTGGTTTACATGGCGCTTACTTTTCTATTGTATTGCAAGGCAAATTCAGTAACTTTTTCCAATCCTTTTTGGACATATTTTTCTGGCCGGCCGAAGCTTATTCGCAGGTAACCATCTATTCCGAAAAAGTCTCCCGCTAATAGGCTGACACCGCTCGTCTGATACAGTTGTCTCATGAACGCAGAAGAATTTATATCATGATTATAGCGAACAAATGCTATTCCACTTGCCTGTGGCATAACTACCGAAAAATGACCTTCAGAGTTTTTAATCCAGATTTCTAATATTTCAGCACCTTTTCTTATCACAGTCCGGGTTCGGGCAATTATTTTTTGTCGATTTCGTTCTTGTAGAAAGTGGACGGCAAGGCGATCCGATAACGTCGATGTTGTGATTGTAGTATATTGCTTTCGTTTCAAGATCTCGGATGTAACCATGTGGGGAGCAACAATCCATCCTAAACGAAGGCCGGGGATGGCATATGTTTTACTGAGACTATTGATAGCAATGACTTTGTCATATTCTCCAAATAATGATTTGGTTTCAGTGTCATCCCCCTGTGTCAGGGTAGTTGGCGCGGAGGTTTCATTCGAGTTTTTTTCACGATCCAGTCGTAGGCTGTCACAACTATTTATTAAAAATCATTTGCAGCGAGTGTTCAATATGCTCTTCTACAAGAGATTTGCATTTTATCGGATCCCTGTCTATCAGGGCTTGAAGAATGCTCCGGTGCTGTTGTGGTGACATCATTTTTAATATTTTTCCACTTACAATTGTTTCTTTATCGTAATAAAGGCTGTCGAAAAAACGTGAGTAAATGTTAGTGCGAAAATAAACCAGACGCCAGGCGCGATAGATATACTCGTTTTTACTTAGTTTTACCAACCTATGGTGAAACTCCTCGTCCGTTTCAACAAATAACCTATAATTTTTATCCTCAACGGCCTTTTCTCCTTTGGCTAAAAGTTTGGTTAGTTCCTCCAACTCTTTGCTTGATGAAAATTTTGCAGCATCGTTTGCCGCGGATCCTTCAAGGAGTTTTCGTGCCTGGAAGGCTGCAGTGGCGTCATCGCGATTCAAATTGGGAATGTAACATCCTTTTTTGTGTATTTTGTTTAAAATACCTTCAGAGACAAGGCGGTTCAAGGCCATTGCCACAGGGGTCCTACTCATTTTTAAAGACGCCATCATATTTTTTTCCAGTAACAATTCACCCGGCTGATAAGTGTTCCGAATCGCTTCAAATATTAGCCTATACGCTTTGTCTTCCGAGATTTCTTTTTTTGT
>JAFDME010000213.1 GCA_019306075.1 Deltaproteobacteria bacterium
GTTGGCTCACCGCCAAGAAAAATCACATTGGATTTTTTTTCAGTATCTGCAAAAAGTTCAAGCCACTCTTCTATCCGCTCTATCGACAGAGTTTCTCTGCCATGCTGCTCAGGGTTTATATAGCAGTGACTGCAGGAGAGATTGCAGCCTGTCAGAATATGAAAGAAAATATTTCGCTCTCCCGCTTTAAAGCCAACAGTTCTAGGTATATTTTCCATTTGATTGTTTTATTTTTCCTGCTTCAAAGTGTATTTCGCCAAAAGGGTGTCCTGCAGATAATTACAATCGGGAGAACTGAAAAAATCTTTAAACAGTTGCAGACTTTTTTCCCGCAGGACATTTTTTGTTATGGAGACCTCCATGGCGCTGTAGAGAGGTGCCAGTTCCTTCCTGGGGAGATTTGTGCCTCCCCCCATCACATCCTCATAACTGTAAACATATTTTCTTACTCCGCTCACCAGCATGGCTGAAAAACACATCAGGCATGGTTCCAGTGTTGAATAGATTACCACCTCCCCGGGATCAATGCCGGAAGTAGAACTGCAGAGGTTCCTCAACGCCATCATCTCTGCATGATCCAGTTCATTAACAAGACTGCGGCTGTTCTGTCGCCCCCCTCTTGCTACCACTTTCTCTTTATGGACAATGACACACCCTACCGGAAATTCGCCTGCTTCAAGACAAGTTTCAGCGACTTTCAGGGCTTCTTCCATAAAAAACTTATTCTGATCCACGGGGCTTAACTCCTGAAGATTTACAATAAAAACAAAACAATGTGAACCACAGAGAGCACAGAGAGCACAGAGGGGGAAAACAGTTTTTTCTCTGTGCTCTCTGTGTTCTCTGTGGTGAGTCGGGTATCTCTACAGTTTTCTACCAAATTTAAGGGCAGCAGCATTTACAGTAATCAGAGTATGCTCCTGGGTAAGATCATGTGAATTACCGGAAAAGGGAAGATATACAAGTGAGGTCACTCCGGGGGAGGTATCGATCTTCGGCAGCATCGGATAGACTCTTTTTTTATAAAGAGCTGCCCCTGCAAGAACTGACTTAATCGACTGTACCGCCTCTTTCAAGGGCAGAGTAACAGGGTAATTATTATCAAGCCTTCCTGTTGTTCCCTCAGGAATACGCGACTGTATCACTGTAAGTTTTTCCGCCAGCTGAAGCAAAGTCCTGGGATTAACTTTAAAGGCAGGGATCCAGAAAGAGAAAGGAATGTCATCATACTCCCTGCGAACAAGCACCGGCTGGTTGGTCAATCTCAAAAAAGCACCCAGGGTCTCAAGATTTTTATCCGGGGAAGAAAGTGAGATTTTCCAGAATGGCAGATATCTGGCCCCTCTCCGCTCAGATTTTACCAGGCTCCACTGCAGAGGAACAAACCTGTCCCCCTGTTCAACCCACATGGTTTCACAATTATTGCAGGAAAGAGCCAGGCTGTCGCGCTCTCCCTGCAGAAGATCAGCACATTGAGGACACACTGTTGAGATAAATCTTGGTTCCCAGGAAGTTTTGGCGGCAAGGCCGGAGCGTTGATCAATTCTGTATGAAGAAAATTCACCGAGGGGATTGTTATCAACAGCATCAAAGAGCTGCTCCTGATGGATGTAATACGGCTGATAAATTCGACTTATTGATTCACCGATAAAGGCGCGGTTGTAAATGTTTCCCTCTTTTTCTTTGGCAAAAAGAGTGGTGATTCGTGTCGCATGGCTGAAAACTATCTCCGTCTTAACAGTCTGGGGTAAAAACCTGCCTGTCATGTCAGCCACAACCGGCTTCACCTTCATCGCCTGTGGACGCAGCCTGAGCGATGCAGGCAATCTATCATTTCCAATCCCGAGTCTGGTGGCATCAACCAGCCTGTATTTTACCTTTTCCCCGGTGGTATAATAAATAGCACCTTTAAACCTGAGATAAGGTACGAAAAAGAGATCACTCTCATCAATAGCAAGCGGCAGGGACCAGGGCAGAACAAAACGTCTCGCCCCCTGTTCAAGCATATAATTATCAACCTCACAAAAGGGACATCTGACCATCCTGTCGTCTTCATGAAGTTCAATGTCTGCACCGCACCCGGGGCAGCTTTGCTCAATGGTCAGATCCATACTGCTATTCCACGCTCAGTCCCTGTCCGCAATGATTACAGTAGAGAGCATCCGGAAGATTTTCAGTTTTGCAACCGGGGCAGATCCTGTTCTCTCCAGGGGCAGCTGTTTCAATGCCGCACCGGGAACAGAACCTGGCCTTCGGGGTCAGATTTTTACCACAGTTTGTGCAGCGGACAAGGAGAAGCTGCTGATGTCCACAGACAGGGCAGAATTTTGCGCCTGCGGGGATTTCCTGACTGCAGTCGGAACAGACCACCTTATCCGGTTCACCAAAGATACCGGTACCGGCACCCGTTCTTGCAAAGTTCTGGGAGAACATGGCCGGCATCATCATCCCCATCCCCATGCCTAACCCCGCCCCTGCCTCTCCCTGTGCATCGGCGGCTTTTTCCATAGCCATGGCAGCCTTCAGTTTCATAAAGCGATCCAGATCATCAATAAGCCCCATACGGCTCTTGTCATCAATTGCAGCCTGAACCTGCTCCGGCGGAGTAATTGAGGTAATATAGAGATGACTGAGGCGAAGACCGAAGTTGGCAAAATCACTGGTGAGTCTTTTTTGCAGCTCAACTGAGAGTTCATCAAATTTACCGGGAAGGTTAAAGAGTGAATCAAGGGTCTCTCCAAGATAATCATTAAAACGTGAGACGATAACTCTTTTGAGATACCCTGCTATCTCATCTGTATCAAATTTACCCTTTGTTCCGACCAGGGAATTGATAAATAAAACCGGCTGCACAACCTGGATATTAAAGATTCCATGAGCCCGCAGCCTGATAAGGCCAAGTTCATTGTCCCTGAAGGCAACCGGATTCCTGGTGCCCCATTTCAGGTCGGGGAACTGCTTCATATTCACCATATAGACTTCTGCGCGAAGCGGACTGTCACCACGCCATGGAATGGAAAGTATTTTGGTTAAAATCGGCAGGTTTGCCGTTTTCAGAGTGTGCCGCCCCGGACCGAACGCCTCGCAGGCCTTGCCCTTATAAAAAAGAATGGCCGCCTGACTCTCACGAACAGTAAGCTGGGCGCCATATTTTATCTCTCCGGAACCCTCCTCCGGCAGACGCCTGACTATCTCTTCTCCACTTTCGTCAAACCACTCGATATTTTCAAGAAATACTCCACCGTCAAACCGGTTCATATCAGATCCCCTTGTCTGTTAGCTTTTTAGGCTGAAGGCTTTTAGGTTGTGCCTGTCCATCACAGCTATAATATCATAAAATAAAAAAAACAGGCAGGAGAATAGACAGCAGCTCAAGTATTAAACCGCGTAACGACGTCGGGGAACGTGCAGTGATATCCGGCATAACGGAGGAGGAAACGTAAGAATTCCTGCGGTAAAAGGAACTGAAAAAAACGGAATCAGGCTACGGAGAGTGACCGCAATACAGTCATAAATTATGGATTTTACTGACAACTGTGCAGATCACAGATCATACAGTTTTTCATCATGAACAGGGCTTTTTTTCTGGCGGAGGGCTTTTTTTCTCATTGAGTCAAGACTGAAATCCTCTTCGCCGATAAGATCCCCCATCTCTTTTTCCACCTGTTCAGGATCTTCACCCGCCTCCATTCTTGAAATCGCCTCTTCCATGGAATCTCCGAGATGCATGCCGGTCTGGGAGGTGAATTTTCTCATCAGTGATGCCATCTGGCGCGGGTCATCCTCATTTATATGCTCAGCTTCCTTCATCAAAGATTCAAAGGCATTTTCCATCTTTGTCTCATCAAAACCGGCAAGAGGGTCGTCACTCTCTTCCTTTGCCTTGCCGATTGTGGCAAAGGTTGAAATCTGTTTTGTCAAACCCTCCTTACCGCATCTTGGACAGTCAGGAATTTTGGAGGTATTGACCTTTGAGGAGAAAAAATTAAAAATCACGTTACACTGGTCGCAGTAGAATTCGTATATTGGCATTTTGAAAT
Source organism: Deltaproteobacteria bacterium (assembly GCA_019306075.1). Taxonomy (GTDB): domain Bacteria; phylum Desulfobacterota; class Desulfobulbia; order Desulfobulbales; family Desulfocapsaceae; genus Desulfomarina. Next base: position 4,041 of record JAFDME010000213.1, read on the forward strand.
TTATTCTAAATTTTTCACTCTCTATTTACCACAGAGTACACAGAGAGCACAGAGGGTTTTAAAGCCTGAAGCGCTGGATACCGTCGGTGAGTTTTCTGACATTGAAATTTATCAGAAGACCTGTCTTAATTTGGGCAAGTTTCATATAGGTAAGCAGCTGGGCTTTATGAATTCCAATAATTTTATCGACAGCCTTTAATTCAAGTATAAGCCGATCATCAACCAGGACATCGATCCTGTAACCGCAGTCGAGCGATACGCTCTTATACTCTACCGGCATTGGGACTTCCAGTTCAAAAGATATATTTTGACTGCTTAACTCATATGCAAGACATTGCTGGTACGTTGACTCAAGTAACCCAGGTCCCAATGAACGATGAACTTCGATCGCACATCCAATTACCTTTTTTGTAAACTGATCCTGCCTCATTACTCTCTGTGCTCTCTGTGTTCTCTGTGGTGGTTATAATTGTCTGTCTGCTTTATCAAATCAAGCAAGTACTTTGTCGATCTGTTCCTCCGTAACCGTATCAACAATGCGAGTATCACCAATTTCGACAGGCAGCACAAAAACCACCTTCCCCGAAACCGCTTTCTTATCAGTAAGAAGATATTTTTTTATCCTCTTTCTGTCAAGATTATCCGGCACTTCAACTGGCATTTTATACAATTTCAGCAGTTGATAAATTTTTTCACTCACATCTGCAGTCAAAAGATCATTTGCAACAGCAAGCCTCGCGGCAGCGACCATTCCGATGGATACAGCAAGGCCATGAATCAGGGTAAAATCGGAGGCAGCCTCAACCGCATGGCCGATGGTATGGCCGTAGTTAAGAATTTTCCTGACCCCTCCCTCCCTTTCATCTTCAGCAACAACTCCGGCCTTGATCTCACAGCATCTGTAAATCATTTTTTCGAGAAGTTGCATATCAAGAGCAAGAATTTCAGAACGTTTCATTTGCAGAAAATCAAAAAATTCAGGGTCCCTGATTACACCATATTTTATAACCTCACCAAGCCCACCGAGAAGTTCATCTCCGGGCAGGGTTTTAAGCAGTTCAATATCAATATAGACAGCTTTCGGCTGATAGAAGGCACCTACAAGGTTTTTACCCTCAGGGATATCAACTCCGGTTTTTCCGCCAACAGAACTGTCAACCTGGGCTAGCAGGGTTGTAGGTACCTGGACAAAAGGGATACCTCTCATATAGGAAGAAGCCAGAAATCCGGTGATATCACCAGTTACTCCGCCGCCAAAGGCAACCAGCGCATCCTGTCGATCAAAACCGGCCTGAGCCAACTGACTTGCAAGAGTTCCAACCGTCTGCAGGGTCTTATTTTTTTCACCTTGCGGAAAAGTAAAGAGTGTAGCCTCAACACCAGCCTGCTCAAGGGATTTCAGCAGATTATCCCCATAGAGCCGAGCGACCTTATGGTCAGCAATAACACCATATTTATTTCCAACGATCTTCTCTGATAGATCCCTGCCTACCAGTCCCAGCCCAACTTTTAGTTCAGCCATAAAAAACCCCTGGATAGGCTGTACGCTCTTACGCTGAAGGATCTTTGGATC
>JAFDME010000214.1 GCA_019306075.1 Deltaproteobacteria bacterium
AAATTGAGCACTGCCGGCAAAAACCAGGATGGACATCATGGCAACTGCCCACCAGGGTATCCCCGACTGACTTGCCAGAACACCAAGAGCCAACCCCACTGGAAAATAGCCAAGACAGATCGGCAAGGCTGCTGTAATTCCCTGCTGTAAATTCTGCCTGGAAGGTAGATCCGAGAATGTGCTGTTTTTATCTGTCTGTTTTTCGGCACTGTTCTGCATGGTATAGCTTCTTCATCCTGTTTACGGTTATTATCACTCTCTCCTGCCCTTAACTGATCTACTTCCTTTTCCTGCCACGATCTCTCATCAGCAACAGAGATGAAAAACCCCTGAACCCATTCAGGTATAAGATGAATGGGTTCAGGGGCAGATACACCGACTTGTCGGACTGGGTAAAATTATAGTGTTATTTCAGTACCCAATACTTCCAGAAATTTTCGTATCCATTCAGGATGAGCAGGCCAGGCCGGTGCAGTGACCAGATTATTATCAACATGGGCATTGGAAAAAGTATCATTATTTGCAATCCACGTCCCCCCGGCGCCTCCGATGTCCGGCCCGCAGGCAGGATATGCGGCACATTCCCTGCCACTCATTATACCCGCGGTGACAAGGATCTGAGGTCCATGACAAACCGCGGCGATCGGCTTTTTATCCCTGTCGAAATCACGTACAAGGTCAAGAACTTTGTCGTTCAATCTGAGGTATTCCGGTGCCCGGCCGCCCGGAATGACCAGGGCATCAAAATCAGCGGCGGAAACAGCATCAAAATCAGCTGTAATCATGAAATTGTGACCAACTTTCTCAGAATAGGTCTGGTCACCCTCGAAATCATGAATCGCAGTTTTCACAGTATCTCCCGGATTTTTATCGGGACAGACCGTCTCGACGATATGACCTACCATCAACAGCATCTGATACGGTACCATTGCCTCATAATCTTCCACAAAGTCGCCAACGAGCATTAGGATTTTTTTCTGTGCCATATCAAACCTCCTGTTGAATTAATAAACTGGCTTCAGTTGCCTCTAAGAGAAAAAATTGTCTGCAACAATGATAATTGCCAATCAAAAAATATGTAAGCACTATTTTTAATAACAATCTGAAAATGTAACAGGCAAAACAATTCCAAGTACACAAATATCCAACTAAAATTAATTTGAATATAACAGGTAAACGGCCTGCCTGATTATTGGACACCATCCTCAGTCAACCTCTCTGAAAGATATTTTTTATTTGAACATTAGTAGCAACAAATCAACTTGTTATGGTCTTACTTATAACCGTACGACAAATTGGCACATTCCATGCTTGGAACAGATGAAAAGAATAAAAATATTGTCGGAGAATTTCAAATCCTACAGCATCCTGGCACAGACCTGCAACACAGGTCAGGGAGTGAAACGAATCTGAATGAATGAATCAAAGACATTTACATTAAAGCAGGGCACAGTTCTTGATGATAAATGGATTATCATCGAAATGATTGGTAAAGGTGCAATGGGAGAGGTTTACCGTGCGCACCAAACCAACCTGAACCGTGACGTGGCGATTAAAATCATATCCGAAGATGTTATATCTGAGATAGGGGAAGACCCGGAAGAACTTGATATAGCATTTGGCCGTTTCCAGCGGGAAGTCCAGACAATGGCCAAGGTTCGCCACGCAAATATACTGACAATTTATGACTACGGCGAAGCCGTTGGAGGAGCAGGATCGGCAAAATACAGAACTGCCTATATTGCCATGGAGTATATTCCCGGCGACTCCCTGCGCTTTACTCTTTCCGAGGATGGTCTCGATGATGTGCCCGAGCTCTATGCAGAATGGATTAAAAATTATTTTCTGCCTGTGCTTGATGGAATTGAGACCCTGCATAACAACAAGATCATTCATCGTGATCTGAAACCGGAAAATATCTTTCTCGATGGAGAAGTACCAAAGATAGCCGATTTTGGTCTTGCCAGATCACAGCATATGAAAGCTGTAACCTGTTCAATAGAAATGCTTGGCACCCTCGCTTATATGTCTCCGGAACAATGCGCTGATTTTAAATATGCTGGATATACCACTGATATTTATGCCCTTGGAAAAATTCTGTATGAAGCTGTCAATGGAACACTGTCAAAAAAAGCAGTTCCCTTTACCTCCGTTAAAATTGAAAATCCGGAAACGGATTTTCTGCGACAGATGAGTGGTGTTATTGAAAAGGCGACCGCAGAAAAACCGGAAAACCGATATCAAACGGTACAGGAATTAAGGAGTGATTTAAAGCACATTCTCGCTTCAATTAAAGGTGAAAGCAACAACAGTCAGATCCGGGACAGTGTAGCAGATCATTCCGGCAAGATACTGACTGACAGAAAGATAAAAATATTTGGAGCAGGGATTATTCTCCTGATTGCGATTATTGCGGCGATAGACTTTTACGATTTAGTTATTAAGACTGATCCCGCACCCGGCCTAGAGGAGAAAACATACATCGAAAGCAGCGAAGAACCTGCTGGCCGTCATACTGTCACAGTTGAAAATGACACCACTTTAGCGAAATCCCTTCTGGCCATGGATGGCAGCCAGATGGTTCTCACGGGAGACGTACGGAATAGATCAGATCAGAAGTTTCTTTTTTATATGGATAACCGGAAAATAACAAATTTTCTCTTTTTTGAATTTCTCCATAATATTGAAAAAGAAGTTTCTGTAAAAAACGGCATTGTGCGGCATGAGGGAAAGATAGTCATCTATATCGGCAACGGCTCTGCAGTCGAAGACCCAATAATATTTAATAATGACACCTTTCACCTCAAGAATCAGGATGATGCCAGTAAACCTGTGTTACGGGTTACGTTTCATGGGGCCAAGATGTATGCAAAACAATACGGCAAAGAACTCCTGACAGATAAGGAATGGCAGTTTGGTTATCAATACCAGTTGAAAAACTCGACAGAAAGGGAACCAGTCACGTCAGAAACCACGCCGCAGACAAATTTCAATATGATGATGTATAGTGGCCCGCCTGTCGTAGAGAGAAAAGAGAGTCCCGGTGTACTGGACAATATGGGGAAAACTGTCAAGGAATGGGTGCGTATTACCAGATTCTCCAATTCTCAGGCTGAATCTCTTTCTGCTGATATACCTGCTTCAGGTGTTATGGATGCATCAAGAGTGAAGGAGGGCAGGAAACCACTTTTGCGCTTTCCCTGGGAAGGTTTTGAAGATGTTGGCTTCAGAACAAAAATAGCTGTAATCAGGAAATAAGCCGAACTTGAATGATAAGCACGAAAATAAATGATTCCGGCAACAGGCCACTTCTATGACACTTGGAAAGATTATTGCTGACGGGAAATCCTGTAGAGGAAAAAAGCGAAATAAAAATGATGATCGTCTTCTGCTAACTAAACTCGACGAAAACAACCTAATCATAGCGGTTTCTGATGGCATGGGAGGGCATCCCGGCGGAGATATTGCAGCAAAAGACATCATTGACTGCCTGGCATCAATAAACATCGGTTCTGCAGACAGAGCGGATCTCTTAAGGGCAGCCATCAAGCATGCTGAAGTCAACATCAGAAAGATAGTGAAGAAGTCCCCTGACTTGGAAGGTATGGGTGCAACAGCAACAACAGCGATTATTGGCGGAGGGATGGTCTACTGGGCTCATATTGGAGACAGCCGTATATATCTGATGAGGACTGGAATTCTGCGACAGATCACCCGGGATCACACATTTCTGCAGGATTTGATCGATGCAGGTGATATTTCACACGAAGCTGCAATTAACCACCCGATGCGCCATGTCCTTGACCAATGTGTGGGATGTATGGATGCAGGTATAGATGTGGGTCAGTTTGAATTTCGGGAAAATGATATTCTACTTGCCTGTACCGATGGCCTCACCCGATCTGTTGCAGATGACGAAATTGCTGCTATCCTGTTAGCCGGAACAGCCGTTCCCGATACTATAAACAGTTTGATTGAGACCTCCCTGCAGGCTGGAAATCTTGATGATATAACTGTTGCCATGGCCTTTTGGAAAACCAGACAAGAGTGATTCACCACCTCTCGGTTGAGGACTTGTCTATATCAACAATCCTGGAAGTTCCATCATAATCCCTGGTCACCACATCTTCAATATGAGAGATTTTTGTTATCATTTCCTTCATCTTATGCAGACTTTTCATAACACTGTTTATTTCAATATACGTTTCCGAATCCTCTTCAAAATCATCCTGTAGGAGTTCAAGGGTACCCGTCGCAACAAAAAGAGGTGTATTCATCTCATGTGCAACCGTTGCAGCCATGGCACGGATGGATTCAAATTTTTCTCTGGTCCGTCTTCTCTGTCTGTCCTGCAAAAGACCTACGGCAATGGCCACAATATTAAAGAGTGCTATTTCCAGCAGCCTATCCAGATCATCTGGAGTGAAACCACGCCAGTAGAGTGCTGAATATGGCAGATAAAAAAAAGTGATTAGCAGTGAGGTTATGACTCCGCCCCGTAGACCAAACCAGAATCCACTGAGGATAATAGGCAGGAAATACAACTCTCGTGCTATAATATGACCCTTTTCAAAATCACGGGATATGAACAGATGCAGTGCACTGATACCGATAACCAGCAATACAATAACCACTACCTTCCATCGTTCCTCAATCCCTCTATTGTTTTGAGATATCATTTCCTCTTCCTCTGTTTATCGTTAAAATTATCCGTTTGAGGCTACAGGTATTTTCCAGATCAGAATTATCTATATCTCTATTAGCATGCTTTATGCCAATTGAAACTCAACGCAAAAACATATATAACATTTAGTTTTTACATATAATATTAGTTTTCAACTGTGGACAAAATTCTCAGTTGCCTTAAAATTGGACAGGAAACTGAAAATGAAGTGTGCTGGATGCCCAGGTTTTGGGCACCCTTCCGGCAATTGCAAAAATTTTCTGTTCCAATCAGGTAAGCCGACAGAAAAGTTTATACTATTCAATCCAAATTTACCTTTCACACTTGACATCCGTCATGAAAAAACTATATATGAACAGATGATCATATAATGCATTTAATAACCGCAGTTCTAATTCAACCTTCAATACTGAACAGAGAATCTATTATGATTACTTTTATCCATGATCTCTTCCTCGCCTCCTGGGAGATGCTCCAGCAGGCTTCAATTTACATCCTTTTTGGACTGCTGATAGGCGGACTGCTGAAAATGTTTCTGTCCCCATCGTATGTGGCATCACATCTTGGAACTGGTCGTTTCAGCTCAGTGTTCAAGGCGGCACTGCTTGGTATTCCCATTCCACTCTGTTCCTGCGGTGTGTTGCCGGCAGCGACATCACTAAAGAAACAGGGGGCCAACAACGGTGCAACCACAGCCTTTCTTATTTCCACTCCGGAATCAGGAGTTGACTCGATCTCGATTACCTGGGCCCTGCTTGACCCGATTATGACTGTTGCCCGTCCCGTATCCGCCTTTATTTCGGCTTTTGTGGCCGTGGTCGGCTGGTTCTTTATTGGTATTCTGCTGGCAGGACTTATCAGTGTCCTGGTCCCCGACGCGGTGATTGCAAAATATCTTGGAGGTGGACTTGGCTCAATGCTGCTTATGCTGACCTTCGGTATTCCTCTCTATATATGCGCCACCGCCTCAACCCCCATTGCCGCTGCCTTTATTATGAAGGGGGTAAGCCCCGGGACCGCCCTGGTCTTTCTTCTGGTCGGCCCTGCCACGAATATCACTTCACTCTCAGTGTTAATTGGATTGCTGGGCAAACGCGCCACAGCCCTTTATCTGTTTTCCATAGCCGTAATCAGTGTCCTTTGCGGTCTCGCTGTTGATGCCATTTATTTCTCCCTTGGTATCTCCGCTGTAGCAGCTGTCGGCCAGGCAGCAGAAGTCCTGCCCGGTTGGCTCATGACTTCGGCAACACTGATACTGCTTTCCCTCTCTGTTCGCCCTGTCTACAGAATTTTCCTTGGCTGGTTCGGCAAAGGGGATGGATGCGGGTGTTCAACCGAAGCCTGTTCTACTGGAAACGATCATGCTCATGACCATGGGCAAGGGCATGAGCATACAGATACAAAAGCTGCCGATTGCGGCTGCAGCGACTCATCCTGTGAAATTTCGGGTCCGGCACATGTCCAGCCTCTGTCGGCTTTAGGAACAGG
>JAFDME010000020.1 GCA_019306075.1 Deltaproteobacteria bacterium
ATCCGGGCTCTCATTGGCAGAGTTGTTGTGTCCCCCATACGTTCAAATTCCCGCTCCTGGAGAACTCGTAGTAATCGTTTCTGGCAGCCTGGAGAGATATCTCCAATTTCGTCAAGGAGGATGGTGCCGTTGGCTGCTTTCTGGAACCAGCCTATTTTGTTTTTATAGGCACCGGTAAAGGCTCCTTTCACGTGACCGAACAGCTCGCTTTCCAGCACATTGTCCGACAGTGCTGAGCAGTTGACTTTGACAAAGGGGCGATCCTTATGCCGGTTTCTGTTGTGCAGTGCGCTGGCCACCATTTCCTTACCGGTGCCACTCTCGCCGGTAATCAGTACCGTGGCGGAGACATCCGCGAGATTTCTGATAAGGCTGTAAATCCTCCGCATCGCCCCGCTTTTGCCGATAATGTCCCCAAAACGCTGTTCTTCTGGGAGAGCCTTGTCCTGGCTGGCCAGTGCTTTCCAGCTCCGGTCAAGTTCAATCGTCTGTCTTTTTACTCTCTTTTCAAGCTGCTGTTTGTATCTGTTTAATTCTGCTTCAGCTTTTTTACGCTGGGTAATTTCCCGCTTGAGTTGAGCATTGGTCTTCAGGAGTGCGGCTGTCCGGCTGTTAAGATCCCTGAACAGCCGGGCATTCCTGATGGCGACGGTAGCGGTTCCGGCTAAGGCTTCCAGCAACGTCTGATGTGTGGTTTTGAACCGGTTCGGGGCTACGTCCACTACCTGGATCGCTCCGATTATGTCACCTGTTGCCTGCAATGGCACACTGAGGATAGATCGGAATTCGATATCCATTTTCTCTGCTACACTGCTGTCATGGCGACTGTCGTCACGTGTATCGGCAACGATGACGCTCTGTCCTGATGCTGCCACCCAACCGGAGATACCACTTTTCTTTTTGAGGCGGTGGTCTATCACCTTCTCGATATGTACTCCGGCGGCCTGGCGGCAGACGATGTCCTCGCTTTCCTCCTCTATCAGCCAGATTGAAGCCCCTGAGATGTTCAGCAGGTTACGGACTTCGTTCAACAGAACTGTGAGCACCTGATCTATGTTCAGAATGGAATTGAGATTTTGTCCTATTCTGCTGATCAGTTCAAGCTCACGATTTGGAGGGAGCATATCATCCCTGCGCTCTCTGTTTTGCGGAACTTTTGCCATCCATTCATCCTTTTATCCAGGCATTTTAAAATTCCGATTTATTCGGGTTGGATACCATCCTTAATGATTACAACACCTCTCGCTTTGGTACAAGGGAATTGTGAGACCATTATCTGGTCAGGCATTATTCTTGTCTCGGGGGGGGGGATATGCAGTAAGACATTCGGCTGGATGTCCGGCGGGGAAAATACTACCGGGCAGCCTGATCAGTTATTGCGGGTGTTTTAAGAAAAGAGAGCAGATCGGTAAATGTGTTAAGGAAAATATCAGGGCCGGCTGAATCAATCTCTTCCGGACTGCCATACCCGTAGGTCGCAGCAGCTGTTATGAGGCCGTTTTCTTTTCCTCCTGCGAGATCGTGAATCCGGTCACCAACAATCAGGGACACCTGTGGATCAAGGCGCTCCGTATCAAGGATATGCGTAATCAATTCACTTTTGTCAGTAAGCCTGCCATCAAGTTCGCTTCCATAAATGGCGGTGAAAAAGTGAGATAGGTTGAAATGGTCAAGTATCTGTTTGGCAAATATCTGAGGCTTTGCGGTGGCAAGAAACATCCGGAATCCCGATTGATGGATTTTTTGCAGGGAGGAGGCAACTCCGGGATAGACTCTATTTTCAAAAATTCCCGTTTCTGCGTAACGCTTGCGGTACCTGGACAGTGCCTTCTCAAGTACGCTGTTGTCGGTTGTTTTCAGTATCTGTGAAAAAGAATCTTTAAGGGGCGGACCGATGCACCAGGTAAGCAGGTTTTCATCCGGTACAGCGACATCGAAATGTTCAAGGGAAAATTGAATGGAGCGAATTATTCCAACTTTTGAGTCGGTCAGTGTGCCGTCAAGATCAAAGAGGATATTTTCAATCATAGCCCTGTTACCGGGAAATCATATGTCAAATCTGTTGAATGTTTAAAACACCGGGAGGCTGGTCGGGAATATATTTGCAGGTGACTCATCTCAGCAGCTGTTCGGCCAGGTTGGAATGTTTTTCCATCAGCAGCTCCATATCCATACCCGGTATTTCGCCTTTCTCTACTACCCACCGACCCGCTACCATCACCTGGTCTGCTCTGTGTGCTCCGCACAGCACGAGTGCTGCCAGAGGATCGCCGCTGCCGGAAAAGCGGAGTTCGTCCAGTTTAAAGAGAGCCAGATCCGCCTGCATGCCCGGGGCAATTTCACCTATATCGTCCCGGCCAATGCAGCGGGCAGAGCCCCGGGTTGCCCAGCGCAGTGCGTCAAGGTGACTGACTCTCTTCGCACCATAGCGCAGCCGCTGCAGAAGGAGTGCCTGGCGGATTTCCTGCATGAGGTTTGAGCAGTCGTTTGATGCTGATCCGTCTACCCCGAGTCCAACGGGGCAGCCGGCAGCTTCAAGATCCAGGGTAGGGCAGATACCGGAAGCGAGCACCATGTTGGAACTTGGACAGTGGCATATGCCAACTCCGGCAGCACCCAGTTTCCCGATCTCATCCGGTTCAAACTGGATGCCGTGGGCCAGCCATACATTATTCTTCAACCATCCAACCCGCTCCAGATAATCCACAGGGCGTACGCCGAAAAGGTCAAGACAGTAGCCGGTTTCATCCTTGGTTTCTGCCAGGTGGGTGTGCAGCTGCACTCCAAATTTTTCGGCCAAATGTGCTGTCTCTGTCATCAGAGATTCACTGACGGAAAAAGGTGAGCAGGGGGCAAGGATTATCTGTCTCATTGCTCCCTGTTCATGTTGATGATATTTCTTTATCAGGCGCTCGCTGTCGGCCAGAATGACTTCATCGCTCTGCACTACGCTCTCAGGCGGCAGGCCGCCGTCTTCAACGGAGAGACTCATTGATCCGCGGGTTAACGCGATCCTCATGCCAAGTTTTTCCGCCTCTGTCACCTGTAGATCAATTGCCTGCTCAAGACCTGCCGGAAAGACGTAATGGTGGTCGGAGGCCGTGGTGCACCCGGACAGCAGCAGCTCGGCAAGAGCAAGCCGGCACGAGATTTCGATATGGGCCGGAGTCAGTTTTGCCCAGATGGTATAGAGAATTTTCAGCCAGTCAAAAAGCTCTTTGTTGCAGGCGGCAGGTACCGCCCTGGTAAGGGTCTGATAGAAGTGATGGTGGGTGTTAATAAGCCCTGGAAGCAGCACATGATCTTTTGCATCAAAAATAACGTTATATTGGTGTGTTGGAACTGATCCATCACGGACTAGTTCAATAATTTTTTTGTCTGCTACAACCACACCTCCATTCGCATCCATCTCCCCATTTGTATATATGGCAAGCGGGTTTTTTATCCATATGCTGTTCATTTATTGCTCCTTATTCCGGTCTCTCTATCATGAATAATATAGTTGCAGGCTGTCTAACGGATAAACAGAGCAGTAGCTGTTTCACAGAAATTTTGTTTTCGGTGTGTGAGTACTGCACTCTTGTGATAGCAATAATTTTTTAAATTAACAACTAATTTATTGTATGAATTTAAATAAATTGTTGACAAGTTGCTTGTCTCTCGATTATAGTCACATAAAAATCATCAGATAGTCAAGAAAACTGGTTGATATGATCGGGAGTATCCTTTCGTGAACATAGATAAAGTACGGATTTTTAGAGCGGAAATCCTCCATTTTCTGGCTGATCCTGCAGAGGTTGGAGACGATATCAGTTATGAGTATTTCCCTGATGGGGTGATAATTGTTAAATCCGGCCTGGTGGAGGCAGTCGGCCCCGCCCTGGAATTGCTGCCCGGATTGCCGCATGATGCGGCAGTTACCCATTATCCGAACAGCCTGATCGTTCCTGGATTTATCGACTGTCATCTGCATTACCCACAGACAGAAATAATTGCCTCCTATGGCGAACAGCTTCTGGAATGGCTTGAAACCTACACCTTTCCCCTTGAACGTGAGTTTAATGATGCTGAAAGAGCCAGTGATGTAGCTGAATTCTTTTTCGACGAATTGATGCGCAATGGAACAACCAGTGCCCTTGTGTTTGGCACGGTTCATAAACAATCAGTGGACGCATTCTTTTCAGCAGCCCAGACGCGCAGCCTGAGAATGATCTGTGGCAAGGTACTCATGGATCGTAACGCCCCTGACTATCTCACCGATACTCCGGAAAGTGGTTACCGTGAAAGTAAAGAGCTGGTCAAGCGATGGCATGGTGTGGACCGGTTGCGCTATGCTGTTACTCCCAGGTTTGCACCTACCTGCAGCGACGAGCAGCTAGCCATGGCCGGGAAGTTGCTCCAGGAGTATCCTGATCTCTATCTGCATACTCACCTTGCTGAAAACAGCAGTGAAGTTGAATGGGTTAAAGAGTTGTTCCCGGATCGTTCGAGTTATCTGGATGTCTATGCGCACCATGGTCTCTTGACCAAAAGAAGCATCTTTGCCCATTGCCTTCACCTGGCGGAAGATGATTTCCAATTGTTACACGAAAGCGATGCAGGTATAGCATTCTGTCCCACATCCAATCTTTTTCTAGGCAGTGGCTTATTTAATCTGGCGATGGCAGAAGATCACAAGATAAAGGTGGGGCTGGCAACTGATATCGGTGCCGGCACCAGTTTTTCATTGCTGCAAACCATGAGCGACTTATATAAGACACAACAACTTCGCAACCATCGACTGACACCATTCAAATCAATGTATCTCGCCACTCTGGGCGGAGCACTCACTTTGGATATTGACGATCATGTCGGCAACTTTGAGCCTGGCAAAGAGGCGGATTTTGTCGTGCTTGATTACGGTGCAACCCCACTGCTGACCAGGCGCCTTAAGCGGTGTAACAACCTGACTGAAAAACTGTTCGTGCTGCAAATGCTTGGCGATGACCGAGTTGTGAAAAATGTGCACATACTGGGAGAAGAAGCTTACAAGAGACACTAAGGATAAAAATAATTTTTCGATAGTAAAAGGGGGAGAGTATGAGTAAGACGTTTCATTATCCATTATTTTCGCGTAATGACCTCAGTGCTTTTTGGGCGTTGTTTACTGACAACTTGACCAACCTGATTGTCCTGAGCGGTATCTGTAAATTTGTTTTCCACATGCCGGATGAAATTGTCTTTGGACGAATCGTACCTGGCGCTGCCATTGCTATTTTACTTGGTGTCTGTGTTTATACCTACCTTGCCCAGCGTCTGGCCAAAAAAGAACAGCGATCCGATGTCACTGCGCTGCCCTATGGGATCAGTACTCCTGTTATGTTTGTTTACCTGTTCGGAGTTATCGGCCCTATCTACTGGGCTACAAATGATGCCGAACTTGCCTGGCAAATAGGGATAGGAGCAGGATTTATCGGTGGTATCGTAGCGGCCTCAGGGGCTCTCATTGGTCCTTTTCTGAAAAGGGTCACTCCCCGCGCCGGAATGCTCGGAACCCTTTGCGGTATAGCCCTGGTCTTCATCGGAGTAGTACCACTCACCATGATTTTCGAAGACCCGATTATAGGCTTTGTCTCCCTGACCATTGTTATGTGGGGGTTGGTTGGCCGATTCAAACTGCCTTTCAATCTGCCTGCCGGGCTTTTAGCACTTGTGGCCGGTACCGTTATTGCCCTTATTCTTGGTAAATCATCTATTAATTTTGAAGGAGTCGGCTTCTATCCGCCCATACCTTATCTGGGCGATATGATAGTTGGAATCCAGTATCTCTTCGCCCACTCGGAACTGTTTCTGGTTCTGATACCCGTTCAGATCTATAATTTTATTGAAACCATGAATAATGTTGAATCGGCCGAAGCGGTGGGCGATAAATATCCAGTTTCAGTTGCCATGATAACCGATGGCTTTGGTACCATGTTGGGTGCTTTGTGCGGTTCCCCCTTCCCGACAACCGTATATATAGGTCATCCGGGCTATAAGCGCATCAACGCCCGCTGCGGTTATGTCCTGGCAGTTGGTGTGGTGTTTTTTCTGGCGGCTTGCTTTGGCTTCCTTGCCTTTCTCAGCAATCTGGTGCCGCTTGCGGCCACCGCTCCAATCCTGGTCTATGTAGCGGTAATTATCATAAGTGAAACCGCAAGAACCTGCCCGACTCGGCACGGTATGGCGATTGCCATTGCCATGCTGCCCCATGTTTCAGCTTTTTTAATGATCAAATGGAATGGAATGTTAAATGCTCTTGGCAGTCTTGGAGTAGAGAACATTCCCTCCATTAATGATCCGAAAATGATTGCTGCTCTTGCACAACAGGGTGCACATCTGGTCGGCCATCAGGTTCTCAGCCAGGGTGCGATAATCACCGGACTGATGTGGGGTGCATTCCTGGCTCAGCTTATTGATGCCAAGTTCAAAGAAGCCAGCGGGTTTATGCTGGTATCTGCGGCTATGGCCAGCCTGGGGATTATTCATTCGGCAAGCCTCCACTGGCCTTCGTTCAATGGCATCGTTGGCGGCTACCTGTTTGTCGGTCTGGGGATTTTGACATATTCTGCAATGACCGAGGTTGAACGGTTGCCAACCGAAAATGAATCATCCGAGACAATTGAAGTAGAATTTTCAGATTAAACGTAATCAACTCGACAAGTCGAAAAACTTTCTAGGAGCTTGTCCGAGAATGCATTTTGCCCAAACTCTTCGTTATTTTCAAAAAAATATTGCTCGCAATATCACGTATATGGCTGTGCTTATTTTTTGGGAAAACCTCGATTGTATCACTGGATAAATGGTTCGAAGGTCTCTCTACGTTCGCTATCTGCTGCTGGTATTTACCAAGTTGGTTTAATAGCATTTAATATTTTCCCGGAGTCGGAGTTTATGCCCTGGTTTTTTAAGGGTGCTTACCTGTTTTTTATTACAGCTTCAATGGAGTAAGGCACTAATTATTTCTTCTATAACAGCTATCCGGAAATAAATTGCAAGCATGCTTACAATTTATTTGTTTATATAAACAAAAGTTGATAGTAAAAGGCGCATATGGATCCAAAAAACCTTGAATTTCTAAAAAATATTGCCAAAGGCATTGTCAGTGTCTTCGGCGATCGATGTGAAGTTGTTATTCATGATTTCAGCGATTTAAAGAAATCACTGGTATACATTGAAGGGGATATCACCAAACGCCATGCAGGTTGTCCCATACCAGACACGCTGTACCGACTGTTGAAAGAGTTCGGTGACGATGCTCCCGATAAATTCGGCTACAAAGGTACTACCAAAGACGGGAAAATTCTTAAATGCTCTACAACTATGGTGCGGGGCGATGATGGCAAACTTGAAGGGTGCCTCTGCATTAACTTCAACGTAACCGATTTCGCTTTTCTCGCTACTGCCTTTAACGATTTTACATTTAGCGCCAGTAAGAGTAGCAGAGATAACGATAAGGAAACCAATCAGAATGGTATCACCAGTACCTTTGCCGAAACCATGGAATCGGCAGTTGATTTTGAAATCAGCGAATACGGTAAAGTTCCTGGCATGATGGACAAGTCAGATAAACTCGTCATCATGGAGAGGTTGGATAAAGATGGCGTCTTCATGATCAAGGGTTCAGTTGACTATATGGCCAGAGTCTTTGGAGCCTCAAGGTACACTATTTATAATTACCTCAAGCAAATTCGTACTTGAGAGAAAAAAAGAGAGAAACTCGAATGATACAGGAAATCCCGACCCATAATTTGAAGTACCTGGTGCAGGATCCCGCAGGAGACATCGCTCCAAAAGATTTTTCCGATGATATTGCCCAAAAGGTTCTGACGTTTCACAGTAAACTTCCGGGTTATAGACCAACAGCCCTTGTCCGCCTGGATGAATTAGCTCGAGTCTGGGGACTAAGGGATATATTTGTGAAAGACGAATCTACCCGCTTCAAACTCAAAGCTTTTAAGGTTCTCGGAGGCAGCTATTCCGTGGCAAGGCTTATGTGCGCTAAACTCGGCAAAAAAGTTGAAGAGGTTGATTTTGATTATCTGAAAAGTGAAAAAGTTCATAAACAGATCGGCCGGATGACCCTTGCCTCGGCAACTGACGGTAATCACGGCAGGGGAATTGCCTGGGCCGCAGAAAAACTCGGACTGAAAGCGGTAATTTATATGCCAAAGGGAGCCGCCCGCTCAAGAGTTGAGAATATAAAGGGGCATGGCGCCACTGTAATAGAGACCGACCTCAATTACGATGATGCTGTACGGTTATGCTGTGAAAAAGCGGATAAAAACGGCTGGCATGTAGTTCAGGATACCGCCTGGGAAGGTTACACTGATATTCCCCGCTGGATTATGCAGGGCTATATGACAATGTGTTCAGAAGCTGTGGATCAGATGGTTCAGAGAAGAACCCTGCCCAGCCATGTTTTTATCCAGGCGGGTGTGGGAGCTCTTGCCGGTGCAGTGATGGGCTATTTAATCAACAGATTTGAGAGCAACCCGCCAAAATTCATAATTATTGAGCCCGCCAGCGCTGCCTGTGTTTTTGTCTCAGCTGCAGCAGGGGATGGCAAAACCCATGCGGTAACCGGAGATCACCAGACGATAATGGCCGGTCTTGCCTGCGGAGAAGTCAATCCGCTTTCCTGGGATATACTGCGAAATTTTACTGACTGTTATGTCAGCTGTGAAAATCATGTCGCCGCAAATGGCATGCGCATCCTTGCCAATCCTCTGGCCGGTGACGCTGTGGTTGAGGCCGGTGAATCCGGTGCAGTGGGTGTTGGTCTTCTTGACTTGATGGCGAATAACGGTAACTTCGCGGATTTAAAGCAGGCTCTTGGCATAGATCCGGATTCCACTGCGCTGATTTTTAATACTGAGGGAGCAACTGATCCAGTGAACTATCGGGATATTCTCTGGCGCGGCAAGTATCCGTCTCCGTAAATAGAGCATGCATTATAAAATGCGGGTTTCATACTGATCTGAAAAAATCTGGAGAAAAATCATGGCAGTCGGCAAGTCAGTTCAAAGAGTAGATGGGGTTGCCAAGGTAACCGGCAAAGCCCGTTATGCAGATGATTTCACCATGCCTGGAATGCGAATAGCCAAATACCTGCGCTCCACTATTGCCCATGGTCGTGTTCTAACGATCAACACCAGTAAGGCCCGGGTATTACCCGGTGTAGATGGCGTTTTCACATACCAGGATATACCTAAAACCAAATTTGCAACCGCCGGTCACCCTTTCTCCATGGATCCCGGTCATGTTGACGTTGCAGATCGACTGCTGCTTACAGATTACGTTCGTTATATGGGTGACGAGATTGCCATAGTAGTGGCGGATAGTGATCTTACTGCCTCCAAAGCACTCTCTCTTATTGATGTTGAGTATGAATCTTTTCAACCTCTTGTGAACAGTGAAGATATACTCGGAGATGATGCACCTGAAATACACAAGGGAACAGGGAATGTAGTGAAAACCCACTCCTTTGTTGCAGGGGGCAATCTGGCGGAGGTGAGAGAAGAATGTGACCACCTGATTGAAGGACGCTACAAGACCCAGATAATGCAGCATTGTCACCTTGAGAATCACACAGCTTATGCATATATGGATGATCATCAGCGCATCGTCATTGTCTCCTCGACTCAGATTCCCCATATTGCAAGAAGGATAGTGGCCGAAGCTCTTGATATGGATGTCGGCCTGGTCAGAGTTGTGAAACCATTCATTGGCGGTGGATTTGGCAATAAACAGGATGTCATTCTTGAACCGATGGTGGCCTTTCTGACCAAAAAACTTGACGGTATACCGGTTCGGTTAAGGCTGGACCGTGAAGGGGGAATGATTGGCACCCGGGTAAGGCATCCTTTTGACGTTAAAGTGCAGGTTGGTCTGGACAAGAACGGTACAATCAAACTTATCAATTTTGACGCCCTTTCCAACACCGGTGCCTATGCCTCCCATGGCCATTCCATAATTTCAGCAGGGGTCGCCAAAACCCACTACATGTATCCAAGAGCTGTCTACAGCTGTAATGCAAAAACCATTTATGGAAATATCCCATCAGCTGGAGCCATGCGTGCCTATGGCTCGCCCCAGATGACCTTTGCTATCGAAGCCGTTATGGAGGAGGCGGCGCGCCTGGTCGGGATGGATTCTGTTGAATTTCGTTTACAAAATGGTGCCCGATCCGGTGATAAAAGCCAGATAACCAAAAAGCCGATTATGACCTGCGGTCTGCTTGACAGTATCAGAAAAGGCAGGGAACTGATCGGTTGGGAAAAGAAACGCAAGGAGTGGCCCAAGGTCCAGACAGGGCAACTGCGGCGCGGCCTGGGGATAGCCATTTTCAGCTATGGGTCCGGGACCTATCCGGTTTGTGTGGAGCCGGGCAGTGCCCGTCTCATACTCAACCAGGATGGTTCTGTTCACCTGCAGGTTGGAGCCACGGAAATTGGTCAGGGATCAGATACAGTTTTTGCCCAGATGACTGCAGAAACAGTCGGTATCTCTTTTGATAAGGTACACGTGGTTTCAGCTCAGGACACTGACGTCACCCCGTTTGACACAGGTGCCTATGCCTCACGTCAGACCTATGTAACCGGGCAGGCGGTGATGCGAACGGCAAAGCAGCTAAAGACCAGAATTCTTGATTATGCAGAGATTATTTCCGGGCTTGACGCCGAACTTATCACTATTGCAGATGATAATATCGTTATTGCCGAGACACCGGAGATAGCGGTTATGAGTGTCCGCGACGTAGCTGTGGATGCATATTACGACAAAAATCGCGGTGGTCAGATTACGGCGGAAGTCAGCTACAAAACTCGCAATAACGCCCATGTGTTCGGTTGTACCTTTGTCGACCTCTCTGTTGACATTCCTCTCTGCAGAGTCACAATTAACGAGATTTACAATGTCCACGATTGCGGGGTGGTTATCAACCCCCTGGGGGCGGAAGGCCAGGTACATGGCGGAATGGCAATGGGCATAGGCGCAGCCCTGTTCGAAGAACTCATGGTCGATCCCGATTCGGGGAGAATTTACAATAATAATCTGCTCGACTATAAAGTGCCAACTATCATGGATATCCCTGATCTTGGGGCAGCTTTTGTGGAGACCTACGAGCCATCCCATCCATATGGTGCCAAGTCAGTGGGGGAGGCGCCTGTAATTTCTCCTGCGCCAGCAATCCGTAATGCTATTCTTGATGCCACAGGGGTAGCCATTAACGAGCTGCCCATGACTCCCAAGTCCATCTTCAAATACTTCAAAAAAGCAGGATTGCTTTAGGGGAACGAATATGTTTGACATCGACAGTTATCATAAAGCAGACACGGTGGATGAAGCCATTGCTCTTTTATCGCAAAACCCGGATGCTGTACCGATTGCCGGGGGTACCGATGTACTTGTCCGTCTGCACAGTCACAATCCTGACTACCGGCACCTTGTGGATATCCATGATGTAGCCGAACTGAAAAATATTACAATGGAGCCGGATGGAACCATTGTAATAGGTTCTGGAGTTAACTTTACCGATCTGGCGCAGTCACCCATCGTCAGTGTCAATATTCCGGTACTGGTTGAGGGCGCTTCCTCGATCGGCGGTCCCCAGGTGCGAAATGTTGCCACCATCGGTGGTAATATATCCAATGGCGCTCCCAGTGCCGATGCTGCTCCTCCTCTGCTGGTGTTAAATGCACATATAGAACTTAAAGGGCCGGAAGGTTTTCGTCGGCTTCCCCTGCATCAATTCTACCAGGGACCCGGCCTGGTTGATCGAAATTCCGGTGAGATCATGACCTGTCTGCGTATCAGTTCTACTGACTACAAAGGTTGGTCGGGTCACTACTGTAAGTACGCTATGCGTGGTGCCATGGATATTGCTACTATCGGCTGCGCTGCAGCCTGTAAAATTGATGGTGACAGAGTTGCAGGAATCCGGCTCGCCTTTGGGGTCGCCGGGCCTACTCCACTCAGATGCTGGCGCACCGAAGAAAAAGCTCAGGGTAGTGTGGCTGATCAGACTCTGCTTGATCTTGTCAGTGGCTCCGTACTGGGTGATCTCAGACCAAGAAATTCCTGGCGCGCTTCTAAAGATTTCCGGGAGCAGATTATTACAACACTTTCCGAACGTGTTTTGAAAGAAGCCCTTAAGCGAAATGGAGTGTCGATATCATGAACAGAAACATTTCCTGCACCGTTAATTCAAAATCGATGACCTGGCAGATTGATATCCGTATGTCCCTTGCTGATCTATTGCGACAACATGGTTTTACCAGTGTTAAGGAGGGGTGCGGAGTCGGTGAATGCGGGGCCTGTGCCGTATTGATTGATGACGTTGCCGTCGATTCCTGTCTCTACCTTGCTGTCTGGGCGGATGGCCGCAATATACGAACCACGGAGGGTGAAAGTAAAGAAGGTAAGTTGTCCCCGGTCCAGCAGGCCTATCTGGACACCGGCAGTGTTCAGTGCGGTTTCTGCACACCCGGCCTGATCATGGCTTCCACTTCTTTTGTGGAGCAGCATAAAGGGCAGAAGGTTTCCCGGGAACAGATTCGTAAGGGCCTTGCCGGCAACCTGTGCCGCTGTACCGGTTATGACGGAATAGTCCGGGCGGTAGAGCAGTGTATTGACGCGGAAAAAAAGTAAAAAGCAGGTTGACAGGCTGTAGGCTGAAGGCTGGTAGGAAAAGCAAAAGACTGAGAGAAAGTCTCCCCTGACAGCCTTCAGCTTAAACAACCTGTTGATTTAACAAAAAGAACTTAAAATATAGAGGGAGGAAAACAAAAATGTCTCAATTGAATTTTGCTAAAATTAACCAGCTGGCGGAAAAATATAAACCTGAGATGACAGCGTTTTTACGGGATATGGTGGCAATCCCCAGTGAAAGTTGTGATGAGCAAGCTGTTGTGGCCAGAATTAAAGAAGAGATGGAAAAAGTTGGTTTTGACAAGGTAGAAATTGACCCCATGGGAAATGTGCTCGGTACAATTGGCCACGGGAAGCATGTAATAGCCATGGATGCTCATATCGACACAGTTGGTATTGGCAACCGCGACAACTGGGAGTTCGATCCCTATGAAGGGTACGAAGATGAGGAAACTATCGGCGGACGCGGTACCAGTGACCAGGAAGGGGGTATGGCCTCTATGGTTTATGCAGGCAGGATCATTAAAGATCTGCATCTGGAAGGTGACTACACCCTGGTGGTGGTAGGTTCAGTCCAGGAGGAAGACTGCGATGGACTATGCTGGCAATATATCATAAAGGAAGTGGGCCTTAAACCTGAATTTGTTGTCTCTACCGAACCCACAGACGGCGGCATTTATCGCGGCCAGCGCGGGCGCATGGAAATCAAGGTTGAGGTTAAAGGTATCAGTTCCCATGGTTCTGCTCCCGAGCGTGGAGACAACGCCATCTTTAAGATGGGGCGGATTTTAGGGGAGCTGGAGCAACTGCATGACCGCCTGACAACCGATGCCTTCCTTGGCAAAGGATCACTGACAGTTTCTGAAATTTTCTACACATCTCCCTCACGCTGCGCAGTAGCCGATGGATGCACGATTTCCATCGACCGTCGCCTTACAGCAGGAGAGACCGGAGAACTGGCCATGAACCAGATCCGTGAATTGTCGGCAGTTAAAGAGGCCGGAGCGGAAGTCTCCATGTATACCTATGACAGACCTTCCCATACCGGTCTGGTCTATCCGACAGACTGTTATTTCCCCTCCTGGGTTCTGCCGGAAGATCATACCGTTACCACTGCGAGTACCGAAGCCTATGAGAAGCTTTTCGATAAAGTGCCCCATGTTGATAAATGGACCTTTTCGACTAATGGTGTCTCCATCATGGGTATGTTCGATATTCCCTGTATCGGTTTTGGTCCGGGTAAAGAGGCAGAGGCACACGCTCCTAACGAAAAGACCTGGAAGGCTGACCTGGTACGCTGTGCAGCTTTCTATGCAGCATTGCCGCTGATATATGTTGCCAAAATGGAGTAATTTCCTATGAGAAAAAAAATAGCCTTTGTCGCTATTGGCGGCAACTCCCTGGTCAAATCTAAAGAACATCAGACTGTTGAAGATCAATACCAGGCGATCCGGGAAACGGTGCAGCATGTAATCGGCCTGATCGGCCAGGGGTATCAGATTTTGATATCCCATGGCAACGGACCACAGGTCGGCTTCATTATGAGGCGATCGGAAGTTGCCCGTCGGGCCACCGGCCTTCATCTGGTTCCCCTGGTAAACGTCGTGGCAGATACCCAGGGTTCCATTGGTTATCAGATTCAGCAGGCAGTGAATAATGAGCTTGCAGCACGAGATATTGCGGGACAATGTGTGACCATTGTAACTCAGGTGGTGGTTGACAGGGAAGACCCGGCATTTGAAAATCCGGCCAAACCGGTGGGTGAATTTTTCCAGGAAGATCACTTGAAACAGATTCGCAACGAGTACCCTGACTGGTCCATGGTTGAGGATGCAGGCAGGGGGTATCGCCGGGTAGTCCCATCTCCTGCTCCGTGCGAGATCGTCGAGAGGCCGGTCATTGAGTCGTTGCTTGAGGCGGGTTACCACGTAATCGCCGCTGGTGGCGGGGGTATACCGGTGATACGCAGAGGTGAGAAGCTGGAGGGAGTGGATGCGGTAATTGATAAAGATCTGGCCTCAAGTTTACTTGCCGGTCAGTTGAATGCTGATCTGCTTATTATCTCCACAGCGGTGAAGCAGGTGGCGCTGAATTTTGGAAAGCCCGATGAACAGCAGATAGGGACTATGACTGTGCGTGAGGCCAGAACCTATATTGAGCAGAATCATTTTGCTCCGGGAAGCATGCTGCCAAAGATAGAGGCGGCTCTGAAATTTCTTAAAGCAGGTGGAAGGGAAGTTATTATCACTTCACCTGAATTTATAGGGGAGGCTGTTTCCAGGGGCAGCGGCACTCATATTGTTCCGTAAGGGTTTTGTAAAAAAACTTCACCCGGAGTCTCACAGCATAATACCAACACAGATTTATAATTTATATGACAATAATTTTAAAAAAATGGAGGAAATTTAATGGATAACGCCAGGATAAAATCCCTAATTCAGAAGCTGGCCAGGTTAAACTATCAGGATATGTATCTGAACGACTTTCTGCTCACCTGGGAGAAAAGTGATCAGGAAGTTCAGGCTACATTTCTTGTAGCGGATATTCTGCGCGGCCTCAGGCAGAGAAATATTTCCACCAGGCTCTTTGACAGCGGTCTTGGTATATCACTGTTTCGGGACCAGTCCACCAGGACACGGTTCAGCTACGCCAGCGCCTGTAATCAGCTGGGGCTGACCATGCAGGATCTTGATGAAGGTAAATCCCAGGTGGCCCATGGTGAAACTGTGCGGGAGACTGCCAATATGGTCTCCTTTATGGCCGATGTAATAGGTATCCGTGATGATATGTATATCGGTAAGGGTAATGCCTATATGCGCGAAGTCTCCGAGGCTGTGCAGCAGGGATATCTGGAGGGTGTTCTTGAGCAGCGTCCCACCCTTGTTAACCTGCAGTGTGACATCGATCATCCCACCCAGTCCATGGCCGATATGCTGCATCTGATTAATCATTTCGGCGGCGTTGAAAACCTCAAAGGTAAAAAACTGGCCATGACCTGGGCCTACAGTCCATCCTATGGCAAACCTTTATCTGTGCCCCAGGGGATAATTGGATTGATGACCAGGTTTGGTATGGACGTTTCTCTGGCACATCCTGAGGGGTATGAGGTAATGCCCGAAGTAGAGGCGATTGCCGTGAAAAATGCGGCAGCAGGCGGCGGCAAGTTCAGCAAAACCAACTCTATGGAGGAGGCATTTGCCGATGCTGATATTGTTTATCCAAAGAGCTGGGCACCATTTTCGGCCATGGAAAGCCGCACCCAGCTGTACGGTGACGGTGACTCTGAGGGTATTGACGCTCTTGAAAAGGAGCTGCTCGGACAAAACGCGCAATTTAAAAACTGGCATTGTACCGAATCTCTGATGGCAACAACCCATGAGGGTGAAGCCCTGTATATGCACTGTCTGCCGGCCGATATCACCGGTGTAAGCTGCAGGGAAGGTGAAGTTGAGGCCAGCGTCTTTGATAGATATCGCAAACCCATGTATATGGAAGCCAGCTATAAACCGTATATCATTGCCGCCATGATTATGCTGGCAAAAGCGAAATATCCTGCAGATACTCTTGAGGCCATGTTGAACACCGGTAACGTACGGATTAGATAGGAGGATACCATGTTAGTTTTCACTCTGAACGGTCGGGAAACATCTTTTACAGGAGATGAGAAGATGTCACTCCTGCACTATCTGCGCAACGAGAAGGGGCTGGTTTCGGTTAAAGATGGCTGCTCGGGGCAGGCAGCCTGCGGTGCCTGCATGGTTGAACTTGAGAGAAAACCTGCCCTGGCGTGCGTCACACCAATGAAAAAGGTGGAGGGAAAGACCGTTATTACCATCGAAGGTTTTCCCGAAAAAGTGCGACGCATCCTGGGCCGGGCTTTTGTTGCAAAAGGGGCGGTACAGTGTGGTTTCTGCACACCGGGTATCATTTCCAGAACAAAAATATTGCTGGAAAATAATCCCGACCCCAGTCGCGAAGATGTGATCAAAGCTTTGCGTGTCAATATCTGCAGGTGCACCGGTTATGTGAAAATCATTGATGGTATTCTGCTGGCCGCCAGGGCCCTGCGTGAAAACCTTGATATTGACTGGGAAAAACGTACCGGTATTGGATATTCCTATCCAAAGGTTGAGGCATATGAAAAAGCGCTGGGTACCGGTCCCTACGTCGCTGATATGAAAATTGAAGGTCTCTGTTACGGAGCCCTGAAATTCAGTGAACACCCTCGTGCCGTGGCACAACGCATCGACGTGTCGGCTGCGGAAAAAATGGAAGGAGTCCTTCGGGTATTTACGGCAGCGGATATTCCCGGAGAACGTTATCAGGGGCTTTCAGTTAAAGACTGGCCCATGATGGTGCTTGAAGGTGAAACCACCAGGTGCATTGCGGACGTATTCGCCTGTGTTGTCGCTGAAACTGAAAAAATCGCCCGCCTGGCAGTTGAAGAGATACTGGTAGAGTATGAGGTTCTGCAGCCGCTTACGGAAATAACTGAAGCAGAAGCCTCCCCCGTGCTGATTCATGAAAGCGGTAATCTGCTCAAGGAGACGGTTATCTGTCGCGGTGAAGCGGTGCAGGATGTCTTTAGCCGTTCTGCCCATCAGGTTGAAGGTGAGTTTGAAACGCCCTTTGTGGAACATGCCTTCCTGGAGCCTGAAGCCTCTGTAGCTCAAGCCGACGGGAAAGGCGGTCTGATCGTTTATTCCCAGAGCCAGGCGATTTTTAAGGATCGTGCCCAGATAAGCTCTGTATTGAACCTGGAAGAGGAGCAGGTGGATGTTATCCTCATGTCCGCCGGCGGAGCCTTTGGCGGCAAGGAAGATCTTACAGTTCAGCACCATGCCGCCCTTGCCGCCATGGTGCTTCAGCGTCCGGTTATGGTAAGGCTGAGTCGACCCGACTCACTGCGTATGCACCCCAAAAGGCATCGCATGAAACTCAGCTATAAACTGGCCTGTGATGAGAACGGCATGCTCACCGCTCTCCGGGCAAGAATTCTTGGAGACACCGGCGGTTATGCATCAATGGGGGGAGCAGTTGTGGCCCGAACGGGGACCCATGCCGCCTCCGCCTACCATATTCCAAATGTGGATGTCGTTGCCAGTGCCTACTATACCAACAATCCCCCCGCTGGTGCCTTTCGGGGCTTTGGGGTTAATCAGTCTAATTTTGCAATGGACAGCATGGTCGATGAACTTTGTCTCAAGGGAGGGTTTGACCGCTGGCAGTTTCGCTATGATAACGCTCTTGACGCAGGCCGTATGACTACCACCGGCCATATACTGAAAGACAGCGTCGGTTTGCGTCAATGTCTGGAGGAGGTAAAAGATGCCTTTAATGGCGCCGAATATGCCGGAATAGCCTGTGCCATCAAGAACTGCGGCATCGGAAACGGGATTGAGGAGATCAGTGATACCCGGTTGAAAATTATTTCCTCTACCCGTATAGAACTCTACCATGGCTGGAGTGAAATGGGTCAGGGTATTAATACCGTGGCACGTCAGGTGCTGGCAGAAGTGTGTGGATTGGATGATTCCATCGCAATTGATGTTAAATCCTCTACCGGCGGCGGTGCCATGGGCGGGGCAACCACAGCCAGCAGAGGAACTGCACTGCTGGGCAATTCAACCATCATGGTGGCGGAAAAACTTAAAGCTGACCTGCAGGACAACTCTCTTGCTGATCTGGTTGGCGAAGAATACTTTGCCAGGTACTTTGTTGACTGGACCACCAGCCATGATGTGGATGGTGAGATCATCAGTCACTTTTCCTACAGTTATGCGGTCCATATGGCAATCCTTGACGAGAGCGGCAAACTGCAAAGTATCCATGCCGCCCATGATGTGGGTCGGATTATCAACCCGATTTTATTTGAAGGACAGGTGGAGGGCGGAGTGGTCATGGGAATGGGATATGCGTTGACTGAGAACTATCCATTAAAAGAAGGTAAGCTTACTTCGAATCGAATGTCTAAATTAGGCCTCCCAAAGGCAAAGGATGTTCCCGAAATCAAGGTTATCGGTGTGGAGTATCCTGATGAGGCCGGTCCTTTTGGTGCCAAAGGGGTGGGCGAGATCGGTTCAATTCCCACGGCTGCAGCCATTGCTAACAGTTACTACCGATTTGACGGTATACGCCGTTATTCTCTGCCGCTGTCATCACCGGAGAAAAAAGAGCATAAAGAGGAGTAAGAGTATGACTATATATTTAAAAGACGCAACCTTTATTGACTGGCAGAGTTTTGAAATAAGCCGTACCAATCTGGCTGTGGAATCAGGGCCGGGGGCAGGTATAAGTCTGTCCGGAAATATTCCGGGAACTGAAAACCTGGGTGCGGAAGATCGCATTATCGACTGCAAAGGAAAATTTGTCACAAAATCTTTTGCTTGCGGACACCATCATATCTATTCCACTCTTGCCAGGGGAATGCCTGCACCCCGGACAATTCCCACCAATTTTTCTGAAATTCTCGAGTACGTCTGGTGGCATATAGACAAGCGTCTGGATCTGGAAATGATCGAGGCCAGTGCCCTGGCGTCAGCAATTTACTGTGTCAAAAATGGGGTCACCTTCGTTATCGACCATCATGCATCTCCTTTTGCCATAGAAGGTTCTCTGGAAACCATTGCCAACGCATTTGACCGGGTTGGAATCTCCCATATGCTCTGTTATGAGATGTCTGATAGAGACGGAGCAGAGGTAAGAGAACAGGGGTTGGCCGAGACGGACACTTTTCTCTCCTCGGGTCGTGCCGGGCATGTAGGCTTGCACGCTTCTTTTACTGTGGGTGAGAAATTATTGGCAGATTCTATTGTTCTTGCGAAAAAACATCAGACCGGCCTGCACATACATGTGGCGGAAGATAAGGCCGATCAGAAGCATGCTGAAGCCAATTTTGGCAAGAGAGTAGTGGAGCGTCTAAGCGACGCCGGAGCTCTGGAGTTGAATAAGTCTATTTTTGGTCACTGCATTCATCTTTCTCCCAATGAACTTCAACTATTGCAAAATTCCGGCGTCTGGGTGGTTCAGAATGTAGAGAGCAACCAGAATAACAACGTCGGGGTTGCCGGTTATGGTGAGATTGCAGACCGGACTATGCTCGGTACCGATGGCATGCACTGCGATATGCTGCGTAGTGCCAAGGCGGCTTTCCTTGTAGGACAGGCCACAGAAGGCATCGGCTTTGATACCATCTATGAACGTTTTCGAAATGTTCACCATTATATCAGGTCAACCGGTACAGCCGGTGACGCGGATAACAATCTGGTGATTCTGGACTATGATCCTCCCACTGACCTGACCCGGGACAATTTCCTCGGACACTTTGTTTATGGTATTGATGCTCGTCATGTGGAGAGTGTTATCTCCATGGGACGTTTGCTTGTTGAAGACAGAAAGATAACCACAGTGGACGAAAAAGAGGTTCTGACCCAGGCAAGAGCAATGGGACGAAAACTCTGGGACAAACTATAATTTAACGCGGAAAACCGATGCAGGATATTCTGATCAAAAACGGCTTGATCGTCACCGCCAGAGAAACGGTGCGGGCGGATCTGCTTATAACTGACGGTTTGATTGCGGCTATGGGGGAATCGCTGGATCGTGCAGGTGCTGTTGTAATTGACGCTGCCGATCAATATGTGATGCCGGGAGGAGTGGATGTGCACACCCACCTGAATCTGACTGTGGGCGGGTTGAAGGTGAGTGACGGCTTTTTTGAAGGAACTGCCGCAGCAGCGTTTGGGGGCACCACCTGTGTAGTTGAGCACCCGTCTTTTGGCCCTGCAGGCTGTTCGCTTATGCATCAGGTTCAGTCAAACAGGAGGGAGGCGGAAAAATCATGCGTGGTTGATTTTGGTCTTCATGGAGTGTTCCAGCATCTCAATTCGCAGATTCTTGAAGAATTTCCTACGCTTCTGGCTGAAGGGGTATCCAGTAGTAAAATCTATCTCACCTATGACGGACGGTTGACGGATCAGCAGATTCTGACTGTTCTCGAAAGGTCAAAAAAAAGTGGTCTGCTTACTGCATTTCACGCCGAACACCATGATATTATAGATTTTCTTACCCAGAAATTTAGAGGAGAAAATAAGCAGGCACCCATGTATCACCCGCTCAGCAGGCCGGATTACTGTGAAGCCGAGGCAGTTTACCGGATTATCAGTCTGGCTGAGGCTGCAGGAGATGTACCGGTTTATATAGTCCATCTGTCCACAGCTGCAGGACTGAAGGTAATTGAAGCGGCACGGGGCAGGGGACTGCCTGTTTATACAGAGGTGTGCCCCCAGCATCTGCTGCTTGAAGATTCATGCTATGAGGAACCGGAGAGCAAGGGACTTAAGTATATAATGGCTCCACCTGTGCGTAAATCCGCAGACTCTGCGGCACTCTGGCGGGGGTTGGCTGAGGGGAGCATTGATGTGGTTGCCACTGATCACTGTTCCTTCACCTTTGCTGATAAGCTTGCCCGGGGCAGAAATGATTTCAGTCTGGCGCCCGGCGGAATACCGGGGGTAGAGACGCGGCTTCCGCTTCTTTTTTCGGAAGGGGTGCTGAAGAACCGTATTTCTCTTAATCGTTTTGTGGAAGTTGTTTCGACAGCTCCTGCCGGACTCATGGGACTTTCTCCCCGCAAGGGCAGCCTGGACCCCGGAGGGGACGGAGATGTGGTCATATTTGATCCGAATATCGAGAAAACCATCACACCTGACATCCTCCGTCAAAACGCTGATTATTCTCCCTTTGAGGGAAGAGTGGTTCGTGGATGGCCAACTACTACCATCGTTCGGGGGACTGTTGTGGTCCAGAACGGGCAGCTTTTGGTGGAAAAAGGATGGGGGCAATATATCAGCCGTCACCAGACGGAAATTATCAGCACAGTTGAAGGAGACTAATAATGACAAGTGATAAATTATGGATTTGTGATATCGAGAGGCTGCTCAAATGGATCCTCGCAGATGAAAAGAAAGGGCGGATTTTCGGCATTGAAAAGGATCTGTTTTTCGTGCCCGATGCCACTGACCCCTTTCGTATGCAGCGCTACGGACGGCTTCTTGAAACACCTGTTGGCGTAGCTGCAGGTCCTCATACCCAGCTTTCACAGAATCTTATTGCCGCCTGGCTCACCGGTGCCCGGTATATGGAACTGAAGACGATTCAGGTTCTGGACGAACTGGAAGTAACCAAACCATGCATCGATATGGGGGATGAGGGATACAACTGTGAATGGTCCCAGGAGTTAAAACTGGATCAGTCCTTTGACGAATATCTCAATGCATGGATTGTGATGCATGTTTTGAAAGATAAATTCGGCTGGGGTGATCCTGCTGAGCCCGGTTTTATCTTTAATATGAGTGTCGGCTACAATCTCGAAGGCATACTGAGTCCCACTGTGCAGAGATTTCTTGACCAAATGGCTGATTGTTCAGAGGAAAAGGCTGCGAAAATTGAAAAAATAGCCGCTTTTTATCCGCGGGTTCGGGAATTGAGTATCTCTGCCCGGATGTCTGATAATGTCACGGTATCGACCATGCACGGCTGCCCGCCTGACGAGGTGGAAAAAATTGGTCGCTATTTTGTAGAGGAACGAAAACTTCACACTACAATTAAACTTAATCCAACTCTGCTTGGCGATGAAGGGGTTCGAGGAATTCTAAACGATAAACTGGGCTTTAAAACCCGGGTTCCCGACCTGGCCTTTGACCATGATTTAAAATACCCGGACGGTGTGTCACTGATTAAATCGCTTCTTGAAAGTGCTGAAAAAGCAGGTGTTGAATTTAATATAAAATTGACCAACACCCTGGAAACCCAGAACGAAGAACAGGATTTGCCGGATAACGAGTCAATGGTATATATGAGCGGCAGGTCGCTGCACCCCATCTCCATCAACCTGGCCAGACGGCTGCAGGATGAGTTTGAGGGTAACCTGGATATTTCGTTTTCCGCCGGGACCAGTTATGAGAATGTTGCAAATATCCTGGCCTGTAATCTAAAACCGATTACCACCTGCTCTGACCTGCTAAGACCCGGTGGATACGGTCGTTTATCCCAGTATCTTGAGACTTTGCGTGAGGCGTTCGATAATGCTGGCACAGATACTATTGAAGATTTCGTCGTCGCAAGAAGTGGTAAAAAGCAGGAAGCAGACCAGGCAGGATGGGCGAATTTAAAAGAGTATGCCGAATCCGTGGTGGAAAATGGAAACTTCAAGAAGGAGAGTTATCCCTACGATAACATCAAAACCGAAACAGAACTCGGACCATTTGACTGTATCAAGGCGCCCTGCATGTCAACCTGTCCTGCCAGTCAGGATATTCCAAGCTACCTCTACTACACTGCCCGGGGAGACTACGCCAGGGCACGAAAAATAATTCTTGAAACAAATCCCTTTCCAAATATCCAGGGAATGGTCTGTGACCATCTCTGTCAGTCGAAATGCACACGTATCAACTATGACAACCCACTCCTCATTAGAGAAATAAAAAGGTTTGTTATCCAGACCGCGGGAGATGAGCCCTTATTAAAACCTGCCGAGTCCAATGGAATTAAGGTTGGCATCATTGGCTCCGGACCGTCCGGACTTTCCTGTGCCTACTTTCTTGCGCTGGAGGGCTTTGAAGTTGAGATTTTTGAGAGCAAGGAGTTTGCAGGAGGCTGGGCTTCGGATGCAATCCCAACCTTTCGTTTAGATGATGATAGCATCAAAAAGGATATTGATGCTATTTTATCCCTGGGCGTCAAGATTCACTATAGCGCTGCAATCGACCAGGCCAGGTTTGAATCGATAACCAAAGAGTTTGACTATGTTTATGTAGCTGTTGGTGCACAGGAAGGTATCAAACTGGGAGTTCCCGGTGAGGATGCCGAAGGTGTTATGGATAATCTCGATTTTCTCAGTGCAGTACGGCGGGGTGAAACAGTCGATCTGGGGAAGAAGGTGGTCATAATCGGTGGTGGTAATTCCGCCATGGATGCAGCTCGAACCGCCAAACGACTGGTCGGCCCGGATGGGGAAGTAAACCTTATTTACAGGCGGACTCGGGAGGAAATGCCTGCAGCTCTTGAAGAGGTCACCGGAATGCTGGATGAAGAGGTTAATCTTATTGAACTGACGGCACCGGAATGCATGCTGGTGGAAGGCGGAAAGGTCAGGGCCAATGTCTGCTTCCGTATGAAACTGGGAGAAAAAGATGGTTCCGGGCGACCCCGGCCCATCAGGATTGAAGGATCGGAATTCGAGTTGGAGGCCGACAGCGTTATCTCGGCAATTGGACAACGTGTAAATGCAGATTTCTTCCCTGAAAAGAAGTTAACGATTGACCCGATCAGTCATGAAACCCAGCTAAAAAATGTTTACGCCGGCGGTGACGCCGTTCGCGGGGCATCTACCCTGATCAAAGCTATCGGTGATGGTAAGGATGTTGCCGAGTCAATTGCCCGGCGAGCGGTTAAAGAGAGTAAAATCGAATTTGGTCTTTTTGCTAAATCAGTCGATCCTGAGGAATTACGCTCTGCAAAAGGGCGCAGACAACCGGGAATCATGACTCCTGAAATTAGTTTTAGCGAACGGTTCGGCTTTGAGATGGTTGTTCGAACCCTTGATGAGGCCACAGCTCAGGCGGAGGCGGCCCGTTGTCTGCAGTGTGATGAGATTTGCAGCGTATGTGTTTCGGTTTGCCCAAATCGTGCCAATATGGAATTTCAGATGGAACCTGTTTCATTTCCAGTCCAGCAGGCTTCCCAGGGAAATAATGGGGTCGAGATCATAGATCTGGAATCAGGGAAGATCAGCCAGAAATATCAGGTTCTCAATATCGGTGACTACTGCAACGAGTGCGGCAACTGTGCGACCTTCTGTCCCACCAGTGGCG
This sequence comes from Deltaproteobacteria bacterium, assembly GCA_019306075.1. Taxonomy (GTDB): domain Bacteria; phylum Desulfobacterota; class Desulfobulbia; order Desulfobulbales; family Desulfocapsaceae; genus Desulfomarina. The sequence continues at coordinate 24,543 of JAFDME010000020.1, forward strand.
CACCATATAAGGATAAACCCAAGTTTCATCTGACTGTAGACAGTTATAATTCGGCTGACTTTGGTTATCGTTTTTCCAGCCCTGACCGGCTCGAGTATAAAAATGGAGACCAACGGGCGGTGCTTCAAATCGATGCTGACGGGTACAGTTATCAGGATGGCGAAATCCGGGTTATTTTAAATGGTGATTACTCCGCACAACATGTGGAGTTCAGACATGAAGATCAGGCGCCGGTCAATCTGCAGCAGGCTGTTCATATGGCGATTTTGGCGACGGCTCTAAAGGATGTGTCACCGTTTAACGTCTAGAGATCCTGCCTGCCACGTTTCAGCTGCCAGTAACCGCCTTTCGTCTGATGTAGCTGGCAGCAAGTGATGCCGCGGGATAATGGCAACTATGTAAATTTATTCAAACATTTAACTGAAGGAGTAGTTATGGTGTCTAAAACAACCGAGAGCAGTTCCGATGCTGCAAAACGCAAGTATGACCTTATCTATGGCCTGGATGATAAGCCGGCACCGGCGCAGGCTGTTTACGGCGCTGTGCAGCATCTGCTGGCCATGTTTGTAGGAATAATTACGCCAGCTATTATTATCTCCGGAGTCCTTGGTCTCTCTATCGAATACAGCAGTTTCCTGATCAGTATGGCTCTTTTTGCCTCCGGGGTCGGTACTTTTATTCAGGTCAGCCGCTTTGGCCCGTTGGGGTCGGGGCTTCTCTCTATTCAGGGGGTAAGCTTTACCTTTATCTCTACCATTATCGTGATCGGTATGAGTGTGACTAAAAGTGGTGGCAGTATTGAGACTGCCATGGCAACCATTTTTGGCTGCACTTTCCTGGGATCCTTTTTTACTATGGGGGCCAGTCGGGTGCTGCCCTACCTGCAGAAGGTGATTACCCCGGTTGTCAGCGGGGTGACGGTGCTTCTTATCGGTCTCACTCTTATCCAGGTGGGTATGGTTGATTTTTGTGGTGGTTTTGCTACCAAGGGTACGCCGGATTTTGGTTCCCTGCAGAACGTCGGTCTGGGAGCACTGGTGATGACTATAATTATATTTCTTAACCGTTCCGACCGGCCTCTTCTCCGTATGGGGTCTGTGGTTATCGGTCTGGTCGTTGGGTATATTGTTGCCGCTTTTATGGGAAAGATCGATTTCAGTCAGCTGTCCGGCGTAAGTATCTTTTCTTTGCCGGTGCCTTTTAAATTCGGTTTTTTCAAAATAGATATGGCACAGATGTTTACAGTAGCCATTATTTATCTGCTTATTGTGGTGGAGGCTATTGGCGACCTGACAGCTACTTCCATGCTTTCAGGTCAGCCGGTGGAGGGTGATGAATATGTGAAACGGGTCTCCGGCGGTATTCTGGCTGATGGTTTTAATTCCGCCTTCGCTGCAGTTTTTTCCGCATTTCCTCTGGC
>JAFDME010000215.1 GCA_019306075.1 Deltaproteobacteria bacterium
GAAAGGACCACACACAAAACAAAGACCGCAGCCTGGCTTTTGCTGTGCAGAATCTCCCGCATAAGAAACCGAACATTCATAACCTGACCGGACTCCTCTCCTCTGCCCTGCCATCGTGGAGGTGAATAATTCTGTCAGCACGCCCTGCAAGCGACCGGTTGTGGGTTGCCATGACCAGGGTCATATTTCGATCAGCGTGCAGGTCGAGGAGTAATCTGATGATACTTTCACTGTTTTCCGAATCAAGATTCCCTGTTGGTTCGTCGGCAAAAACTATCGCCGGGTCATTGACAAGGGCCCGGCAGATGGCAACCCGCTGCTGTTCCCCGCCAGAAAGCTGTTCCGGAAAATTCCTGCTCCGCTGACCAAGACCCACCCTGTCAAGAAGGACCATGGCCTTATCCCGAGCCTGGGGATCTTTTTTCAACTCAGCTGGAAACATCACATTTTCAAGACTGTTCAGAGAAGGTATCAGGTGAAATGCCTGAAAGACAAAACCTGTCAGATTGTTACGAACCGGAGCAAGTTGATCCTCGGTCAAATCGGTTATATCTCTCCCGGCCAGACTGATTCTGCCGCTGCTCGGCCTGTCAAGCCCTGACAGAACGCTCAACAGAGTCGTTTTCCCACTGCCACTGCTGCCCGATATAACAATAAATTCTCCTGCATAGATAGTCAGGGAGATATCTTTCAATACAGATATTTTCTCTGCACCCAGAAAATAGTATTTTGTCAACTTTTCAGCAGCAAGAATCCTCTTCCAGCCATCCTTCCTGCCAGTATCCCCTGATCGCATCATAAATAGTCAGCTCTCCCCTGTAGCACCCCAGGGGTATTTCCTCCGGGACACAGTTTTGTGCAGGAGTTCAATATACCACATAACCGGACGAGTCGCAGAAGGGTCGTTCGTAGAGGAGGAATACTTACCCCGGAGTTTACACTTACCTGCTTTTTGTAACGTATCATTAATTCCGAAAATCCGAACAAAATTTCCATATTTTCCGCCATATTTACCGTCCGCGAGAATAATGATTTTCATATTAGTTATGTATTTTCAATAGATTATCAATTTATCCATCTTGAGAGGTATGGATATTGCACTGATGAATGATAGGGTTGTGCGCTTAAATTTCACGAAAAATGGGGCTGCGTGTTGTCTCAAAGAACAGGGAGGAACACTGAATGGCAAAAACTGTAACATTCCGTGTGATAAGCGGACGGGCACAATTCAAATGTCCCTTTTGCCAAAAAAGACGAAGTGTACCTATTTCATCCACCATCAGGGAAAGAACCATTCGATGCCATCAATGTGAGGAGATCACCCGCTGCAAATTCAATCGCCGGGAAACCCTGCGGGAACAGCAGTTCGGGAAAGTCTTCCTCACCACCAGTGATGGCCGTGAAATGGAGGCGGATCTCGCTGATTACTCCCCAAGAGGGGTCGGTTTTGATGTTGGCTTCCGGGATATAAAAAAAATTGCAGTGGGCAAAGAGCTGAAATTCAACTGTTCCTGGAACCCCCGGCTTTTCAGCAGAGGAAAATATGTTGTCAGATCAATTACAGGCCATCGAATCGGAGCACAGAACATCAGACCGGTCTGACGTAAAAAAAATACTTGATATCACTAAAATAATGCAGCCGGAAAAAATATTTTTCCTCCATGGTCTTGACTCTTCAAGCCGGGGCACCAAGGCCCGCTATTTTGCAGCCAATTTTCCCCGGGTAGCCTGTCCCGATTTCAGTGGTGACTTGAAGGAACGATTAAAGCAGCTGAAGGAGATATGCTCAGACAGCAATAATCTTACCCTTATTGGTTCCAGTTTTGGAGGGCTGATGGCTACCTGTTTTGCCCTCGAACGCCCCCATAAAGTTGCCAGGCTCATCCTCCTGGCTCCCGCACTCAACTACGGAAACTATTGCCCTCCGAAAATAACGCTCACCCTGCCGGTCACTTTGATTATTGGCCGGCATGATACGATAACACCCGCCGACAAGGTCATACCTCTTGCCGAAAAAACCTTCTCAAACCTGGAAGTACAGCTGGCAGACGACGACCATATGCTCCATAACAGCTTCCCACAACTGGACTGGAGTGACTACATCAGAGAACAACAAAGATAAAGAGCGGATCAGCCAAGGAGGAGGGAGTCCAGAGCCAGCTCTTCGCCCTGGGTTTTGTAGAATTCAGCCAGAAGATCTCTGACTGTAAGATTTGCCTTTTCTTCACCCCTAAGATCAAGAAGTATGCTCCCCTGGTGCAGCATTATCAATCTGTTACCAAAACGTATTGCATGGTTCATATTGTGGGTGATCATCAAGGTCGTAAGTTTACCCTGATCGATAATTTCCTGGGTCAGCTGAAGGATCTGATTGGCGGTCTTTGGATCAAGAGCGGCAATATGCTCATCCAGAAGAAGGACATCCGGTTTGAGCATGGTAGCCATCAGCATAGTCAGTGCCTGTCTCTGTCCTCCTGAGAGCAGGCCAACCTTATCAAGAAGCCGGGCATCAAGACCCAAACCAAGATGCCTGAGCTCCTCCCGGAACTTATCCCTGTCCCTGCCCTTTACCCCCCGGCCAAGCCCCCGCCTTTTCCCTCGCAGCGAGGCCAGTGCCATATTCTGTTCAATAGTTGCCGAGGGGCAGGTGCCAAGGAGCGGATCCTGAAATACCCGGGAAATCAACTTTGCTCTTTTATATTCCGGCCAACCGGTAACGTCCTGCTGATTTATTATTATTTTACCTGAATCGGGAAAAAAAACACCGGCAATGCAGTTAAGAAGAGTCGACTTCCCTGCCCCGTTGGAGCCGATAACAGTTACAAAATCACCCTCATCAATCTGCAGATCGATATTATCCAGGGCAAAAACCTCATTCACGCTTCCCTTATGGAAGTATTTGACTATTCCCTCTAAGCTTATCACCTTGCAATCAACCTCTTCTTCAGGTTAGGCGCAATAAGAGCACTGATCACCAGAACGGCCGTAATCAGATTGAGATCACTGGGATTAAACCTGAATCCGCCGAATTCAAGCCCCAGAGCAAGGGCTATAGCCAGACGATAAACAACCGAACCAAGCAAAGCGGCAATAAAAGCCCTGGCGATGGTAGTGCAGCCAAACAGAGTTTCTCCTATAATAACCGATGCCAACCCTGCCACAATGGTTCCGATCCCCATGCCCACATCGGCAGCCCCCTGGTTCTGAGCAACCAGGGCACCACTTAAAGCAACCAGCCCGTTGGAAAGTCCTACTCCGAGAATAATAATAGTGTGAGTATTCACGCCCAGGCTTCGTATCATCTGCGGATTATCGCCCACTGCCAGAATCGCCTGACCAATCTCCGATCCGAGAAACCAGATAATAAAAGTGAGAACCACCAGGGCAAAGAGAGCAAAAATCACCAGTCCCGCCAGATGAGAGGGAACACCCAGGCGGATAACTGCGTCAAACACGGTCTTCTGCCCCAGCAGGGCAACGTTGGGCCCGGACATAATACGGATATTAATGGAATAGAGTGCGATCATGGTAAGAATGGAGGCAAGCAGATGTAATATCTTGAATTTGGTATTCAGGACTGCCGTCACCATCCCCGCCAGAAAACCTCCAGCCAGAGCAATAACAAGAGAAAGGTAGGGATTAATCCCATGGGTAATCGCTACAGCAGAAATAGATGCGCCCAGAGGGAGGCTTCCGTCCACTGTAAGATCAGGGAAATCAAGAATACGAAAGGTGAGATAGACACCGATCACCATAATGCCGTAGACAAGTCCCTGTTCTACGGCACCAAGAGCTGCGTACCAGGTCATAAATTAACCGCTTATCATTTGTAGACTTTGGTCGCCTTCTTCAGCAATTCCTCAGGAGGCGTAAGACCCATCTTTTCAGAAAAACCGACATTGATATAAAGCTGAAGATCCTCCTGAAATGAGACGGGAATATTTTCAGCCTTCTCCCCGTTCAGGATTTTCTCGGCCACCGCGCCGGTCTGATAACCATGTTTATAGTAGTCAAATCCCATAGCCGCGACAGCTCCCCTTTTTACCGAGTCCACATCAGCAGCAAAGATTGGCAGTTTATTCTGTACACCAACCTTCAGGACGGATTCAAGGGCCGAGATAATGGTGTTATCCGTGGGAATAAACACCGCATCAACACGACCGACCAGAGATTTTGCAGCCTGATATACATCTGCAGTTTTCGAGGCAGTAGCCTCCACAGTTTTAAAACCCAGTTTTTTTCTCAGTGCATTCACTGCGGCGATAGTTGACTTGGAATTTGCCTCACCACTGTTATAGAGCAACCCCAGAGTCTTTATATTCTTATCGTATGCAAGCACCATCTTAATATGTTTTTCAATCGGCAGAAGATCCGAAACACCGGTTATCCCCTTTGGCGGATGCTGCAGATCCTTTACAAGCCCCGCGGCAACAGGATCGGTAACTGCTGAAAAGAGAAAGGGACGCTTCATATCCGCCGGCGCCTTACTGACGGCCTGGGCAGTAGCCTGGGCTGAGGGCGTTGCAATAGCCAGAAGGAGATCCGGTTTTTCTCCGATCATCTGCTGCCCGATCTGGGTTGCTGTGCCCATATTCGCCTGGGCATTGTGTACATTATACTTAACCTTCATCCCCTTTTCCTTCAGGTAATCCTGAAATCCTTTTAAAACCGCATCGAGAGCAGGGTGCTCCACAAACTGATTTACAGAAATTGTCGCGGCCCCTGCACTGAAACTCTGCAGAACAATACAGGCTGCTGCCAACAGAATTAACTTTTTCATTATTACATCCTCCCGATCCGAAGTGCTCGAATCACTTTATTATCCCGGATAAATACCTTCACAACAGAGTTCCAAAAATACATATTATTCCACAAAATCACTCAGAATAGACAAAAGCCATGAGTGCTGCCGTGATATCTATCCTATTGTCAGGAGAAGGTCAACAGAGATAACATCCAATACCTTTTGTGCAACGCCCGGAGCCGGGAATAAAAAATCCCCAACGCAGCTCTGGGATGCGTTGGGGAGGAAGAGAAAGGACGGGGGGGGGTAAACGGGTTAGAAGCGACCACCACTCTGCATGCAGTTGCCATGACCGCGTCCCATCATAGAACCGGACCCCATTCCGCCACCCTTGCCAAAACGTCCCATATACTTTTCAACACCGGCAGCTTTTGCTTTTTCTCTCATAGCCATGCGAAGATCAAAAAGTTCTCCGGCAACTTTAGCAGCTGCTGCCGGATCGGCGTTAGTGCTGCTCATTGTTGCGCGTTTTTCAGCACGTTTCATCACTATTTCTTTTCGTAACGACTGATTGTCATCCCTGAACTGTACTATCTTGTCACGAGTTTCCTGATCCAGCTGCTGAAACATCATACCACCCTGCATTTTGCCATGATGACCATATCCACCACCGTAGCCACCGCCTCCCTTGCCACTCTGGGCAGAAGCTGTACCTACCAAAGCCAGAC
>JAFDME010000021.1 GCA_019306075.1 Deltaproteobacteria bacterium
GGCGATTAAAGATGTTTTTGCCACAGGGGTATGACGATCTTGCATGGAATCAGCTGCGAGGGTGGAACTTTTTGTGGATTTTTCTCAATCGTTCCTGATCTATATGGGTGTATATCTGAGTTGTTGCAATGTCGGCGTGACCAAGCATCAGCTGTACTGAACGTAGATCAGCGCCGTGGCTCAGGAGATGAGTGGCAAAAGAGTGGCGGATCATATGGGGGGAAATGTTTTTTTTGATACCCGCATCAGAGGCGGTTTTGCGGATAATCTGCCAGAATCTTGCCCTGGTCATGCAGCTGCCCCGGCGGGTGACAAACAGGTAATTACTCAATTTTCCCTTTAAGATTAAAGGCCGGGCCGTTTCAAGGTAAAATTCAATTTTTTCCTTTGCCTGTTCTCCAAAAGGAATGAGCCTCTCCTTGTTGCCCTTGCCAAGAACACGGACAAAACCGGCGGAGATATTGCACGCCGAAAGGGGAAGTCTGACAAGCTCAGAGACCCGTAATCCTGTAGAATAGAGGAGGAACAGCATGGCGCTGTCACGACGGGAAAAAAGTGTTGTTTTTACTGGTGGTGCAAGCAGTCTCCGAACCTCTTCGAGAGACAGGGCCTTCGGCAGAGTTCTACCGCTTTTTGGCAGGTCGATTATGGTAAAAGGGTTATGTTTGACGATATTTCGAGCGGCAAGGAATGAAAAAAAAGATTTCAGGGCAGAGACGCGTCGGGCATTGCTGCGGTTTGAGATTGATTTTTGTCGGCAATATTGCAGAAATTCATGAATGAGAGAGACATCGACACTGTCGAGATCTTCTGTTTTTCTGGTTTTGATAAACGTTAGAAAGGTCGTGACATCAGCAGAATATGCTTTGACACTATTCTCGGCAAGCCGCTTTTCCGAGATAAGGTGATGGAGAAAAAGGTCACAGGCAGCATGGAACTGCCCTGATAGTGGTGGTGATATAATATGCCTCGAATCTTCACTGTTAACTGATTCGTGAAGCAGTTTTTAAAAGCCCGGATCGAACCGGACTTTCAAAAAAATTTCAGAATGGCTGGATATGTGTCTGGTGCTGATGCCAGCACTCACCTGTTTTTTACTGCAGTTTTCAGGAGGTGAGCCGCTAAAAAGATCTTCTCATGCGATTAAACTTGCGCAGTTTCCTGCGGGCTTCGGCCTGCTTCCGCCGCTTTTTGACACTGGGTTTCTCGTAATATTCCCGACGCTTGAGCTCCCTTTTAATTCCATCTATCTGTAACTTTTTCTTCAACTGCCGGATCGCGTACTCAAGATCTCCCCTAACTTCAACTTCTATCATCTGTGGCTCCGTTTACCAGGTTAATTAAATATTTTCAATAGAGATCAGCGAGTTAACTGTTTCTAAGGAAATGTTGTAAATATTATAACGACAATCTTTTTTATATACTAAACAGTGAAACCTTTTGTCAATAAATTTTTGAGACAATGATTAATGATGTTTTTTAGTTCTTGTTGGAGGAAGCGGCAGTGCAGGTCTCCATTGCCTGTGTTACAATATGCTCTGTTACAATATGGGTCGCAGGCGGGAACGTAGAGGGGAATGCAGGAAGCGTAACCCACGGAGAGTTCGGGGGAGGGATTGTTTTCCCCCGTTGAGAGATGTCTGAAATTACTGTTAGGAGGATAACAAAATGGAGGAACAGAAGCTTCATATTGCTTTGATTGCCGGGGGAGTATCAGGGGAGCGCGAGGTGTCGCTAAGCGGTGCTGCCGGTGTAGAGGAAGCACTGGATGCTGATAAGTTTACCGTTAGCCGTTATGATCCTGCCACCGATCTTGCCCGCCTGGCAGCAGATGCACCCGGGCTTGATTTTGCCTTTATCCTTCTCCATGGTTTATTTGGAGAAGATGGTACAATGCAGGGATTCCTTGATCTTCTTGGTGTTCCCTATCAGGGATCAGGTGTGCTTGGCAGTGCTGTTGCAATGGATAAACATCTGGCAAAAGAGCTGTATAAACTGAACGGATTGCCGGTGGCGGACTGGCAAATAATGGGTTTGGGAGATGAGGTAAATATCGAAGAACTTATCTCCAGGTTTGGTCTCCCTGTCGTTATTAAACCTGTGCGGGAAGGTTCGAGCCTTGGCCTGAGTCTGGCAGAGACAAGAGAGCAGCTCCAGGAGGGGATCGAGAAGGCGCAGAGTCACGATTCCCGGGTAATGATTGAAAAATATATTAAGGGACGGGAACTGACCGTAGGAGTACTTGGCAATGATGAATTGCGGGGACTTCCGGTAATCGAGATTGTCCCCGGCAAGGACTTTTCATTTTTTGATTATGACGCAAAATATCAGGAGGGAGCTTCCGAGGAAATTTGTCCTGCACAGATAAGCGATGAACTGACGACTCTGGTTCAGAAATACGGGGTTGAGGCACACCGGGCGCTCAGGCTGAGAGGGTACAGCAGAACCGATATAATGCTTGCGGAAGATGGATCTCTTTACCTGCTGGAGACCAACACCATACCAGGCATGACGCCTACCAGCCTTATGCCTCAGGCGGCTGCTGCATATGGCCTTGCTTTTTCTGATTTTCTGGAGAGGCTGATTGAACTGGGCAGGCAATAGACAGCAGGATGTCAGTGGCTGGCGGTCCTCCTGCCGGTTGCCGGGTTTGAGTGGTGATCAGGTTATACTATGATGCGCTCCGGGTTATTGAAAATATTTACCCTGTTCGGGCGGGCATAGGCGACGAGGGTGGCACCTGATCTTCTAGCTATTGCCAGGCCGAGAGATGATGGTGCGGTGCGTGACATGATAACAGGGATGCCGATCCTGGCACATTTTAAAACCATATCTGACGTCAGTCTGCCGGTGGTGTATATGGCGCTCCGGGCTGTAGCTCTGCCAAGCAGGATGGATCCAAGGATTTTGTCCACCGCATTGTGACGGCCGACATCCTCGAAAAAAGCTTGCAGTCTGCCGTTTTGCCACAGCGCACAACCGTGAACACAGTGAGTATCATGGCCAAGGGTTGAGGCAGAGAGGGCTTGTCGTATGAAGGTGTTGATCTCGGGAAATGTTATTGTGTAATCCTGGAGCGGTTCAAATGCATCCTCCAGCATCTCCTTTGATATTTTTCCGGTACCTCCACAGCCGGAGGTTATTATCACCTCTTTTGGTTCTGTAATTTCAACGTCGGCATAAACGGCAATTCGTCCTTCCGGGCAGACATAGATCTCTTTAATGTCATCCGGTGTTTTAATATATCCCTGGCCGAAGAGGAAGCCGGCGCCAAATTCTTCAAGTCCTACGGGAAGAACCATTGATGAACCAATCGTCTCATCATTCAGGGCAATGGAATAGGGCGTCTCAATGGCAAGCTGTTCTTCCTGTTCTCTTTTGGTTTCGGGGGTGATTACTGTGGTAGTATGGGTAAAAGACAGGGCTGAACTGGGGGTCTGTGTGGTGCTCATATGAATGTATGTCGGTCCGTGGATTTTTCAAGAGTTCTGGTTGGTTGTAGTCAGGGCGTAAGTGAATGTAACCCTAAGAGCTGTTGCCGGCTATTTCAAGCAGGAATTCTTTTTTGTTGGCATTTGCTCTGTTTAAAGGTTTGTATAACTGTAGAGTCCCTGTCGTAGTGGTTGCCCCGGTCGGCGGGACGGAATCTGAATTTACATTTCACCACTGGAACGATGTCATGAAAAGTCGTTTTTTTCATCTGTTTATCGGTATGATGATACTGTTCCCACCGTTCAGTTGCGGCGGTGAGCAGAAGATCCTGCAACCGATCAGACTGGGGCAGTCATGCGTTCTTTCCGGGCCGGCGAAAAACCTCGGCCTGGAGATGCGGGCGGGGTTGCTGGCGGCTTTTTCCCGGATTAATGATAGTGGAGGAGTCGGGGGACGGGAGATTATCCTGATAAGCAGGGATGATGGATATGAACCTGACCGGGCAGTTAAAAATACCAATAGCCTGATTTACGATGATCGGGTATTTGCGTTGATAGGCGCTGTGGGGACCCCGACATCCGAAGCTGTTGCTCCGATTATTAATGATTCAGAGATACCTTTCTTTGCCCCCTTTACCGGGGCGGAATTTCTGCGTAAACCTTTTCAGAAATATGTGATCAACGTGAGGGCAAGTTACTTCCAGGAAATGGAAAAACTGGCGGCCTATCTGATAGACAAGAAAAATTTTACCAGGATTTCCTGTTTTTACCAGAACGACAGCTATGGTTCTGCCGGTCTGGAAGGCATCAAAATTGCTCTGGCAAAACGTGGTATGACGTTGGTTTCGAAGGGGAGCTATGAGAGAAACACCGTTGCAGTTCTGGGCGGGTTGCGTGATATTTACCAGGAGAATCCTGAAGCAATTGTCCTGGTTGGAGCATATTCAGCTTGTGCTGAATTTATCAAACTGAGTAAAAACAGAACCAGTGACGAGGTGATATATTGTAATATTTCCTTTGTCGGCACTGAGAGCCTGGGCGAAGCTCTCGGGGGCTATGGTGAGGATGTTATAGTGTCCCAGGTTGTTCCTTCGCCCTATGATACGGGCATACCTCTGGTTCAGGATTTTCTCGGAGCAATGCGGAAATACCAGAATGATTCTTCCATCAGCTTTACATCATTTGAAGGTTATATTGCAGGCACTCTTTTTGGTAAAATAGCCCTGGCGGTTAAAGGGGATTTTACCCGGAAGAATTTTGTTGAGACCATGGAGTCCGTGGGTCATTTTGATCTTGGAGGAGTAGTTTTGCAGTTTGGCCCTGATGATCATCAGGGAATGGATGCAATTTATCTCACTCAGATTTATCCTGTTCTTCAGAAACTTCGTGTTGATCCATGATCCTGGATAATTCCCCGTTATCAGGGCCGGTCGGGTGACTATTGATAACATCAGGGAAAATTATCAGGATCAGTATGAGGTACGGGTCAAGGAAGAACTTCGCAATGTCACAGATTTTATTGATTACCGGCGCTCACAGCATGAAATACGTGTTGAAAGGGATATCAGGGAAAGAGTGCAGTCCGCCTATACCATCGCTTCTCATATGTACAGACTGTATAAGGACGAGAAAAGTGAGGCAGAACTACGTTCCATGGTGATTGAAGTACTTCGGCCAATTCGCTGGAACAGTGGGCGGGGGTATTATTTTACCGGCAGGATCGGCAGTGGTATTATCGACCTTTTTGCAGATGAACCCTCTTTTGAAAATATGACAGCAGCCCGGTTCAGGGAGATAACCGGTCAGGATATGGTCGCAGACATCGTCTCCATTATACGTGATAAAGGTGCAGGAATTTATCGATATAACCTGGTAAAACCGAAATTCGGTGGCAGGAGGTTTGGCATGATTACTTTTGTCAAGTATTTTAAACCACTGGACTGGTTTATCGGGGCGGGCCTCTATAACGATGATCTTGAACAGATACTGCAGCAGGATGTCCTCGTCCGGCTTCAGGAAATGCAGTTCGGCAAAGATGGGGAAGTCTTCGGGTTTCGTTTTGATGGTACAATTATCTGCAATAAAAATAAAAGGTTAATCGGGAGGTCGATTTCAGATCTCAGGGGTGATAAGGGTACCTCGTATGGTAAGTCATTTTTGCAGAGCGGTTTGTCAGAACGGGGGGAGGGATATGTGCTCTATGCGGTGGATCAGCCGCTGACCGGGACTTCACATCAGAAGCTTAGTTTTGTCAGGGCATACAATGACTGGCAATGGATTCTCGGAGCCTCCATGTTTATGGATGAAATGGAGCAGGTGATTGCTGCTGAAACGCAGACTTACCGTAAAATCACCTTCCAGAATGTTTTTATTTTCGTTGTACTGTTTTTTGTGGCTGTTTCTTTTCTTCTGTTCAGCACCCATCTCTATTCTCTGAAAATTAAAGAGGGGATCAGTCTTTTTACAGCTTTTTTCAGGGAAGCTGCTGACTCAAATGTGAAAATCAGCAATGAAAACCTCGCTTTTAAAGAGTTTGAGACTCTGGGGCGATTGGCCAATAAAATGGTGGACGAGAGGGTTAAAAATGAACTGCTTCTCCACCGTGACGAATTGCGTCTGGATACACTGTTGCGGCTGGGGATGATGGAAAACCATTCTCTGCAGGAAAAGTACGATTTTGTTCTCCAGCGAATTGTGAAGATTACCAGGAGCAAGGAAGGGTATCTGGCTCTTGTTAATGATGCCCAGACCTTTATCTCAATTCGTTCTTCTTTCGTATCATCAGGCCTTGCTTCCGGGAAAAAGGCCGGGGATGTGGGAGTTTCCCGCAGCGTAGTGGAGAGTGGTTCGGCAGGAGAGGCTGTGCTTGGGAAATCAGCTGTTATTGTTAACAGTTCCAATGAAGCAGAAGATGGCGTCGCCTATCCCTACCGGACGTTTGTCAGACGTCGTCTTGATGTTCCCATTTATAATGATGGCAAGATTGTGCTGGTTGCCGGTGTCTGTAATAACAGTGAAGAATATGATAATTTTGATATCCGGCAGATGACAATGCTGCTGGAAGGCATGTGGCTGCATGTACTCAAACAGTGTTCAGAGGAGGAACTGGCAAAACTGGAACGTCAGATTATTGCCGTGAGTGAAGAGGAAAGGAGCAGGATTGGCAGGGACCTGCATGACGATCTGGGCTCCCATCTGACCGGGGTAGAGCTTCTGAGTAAGGTTCTGCAGCAGAGGTTGGAAGGCGAAGCTCCGGAAATGGCAGAAGCGCTGGGTCCCATACGTAATCTGATAAGAGATGCGATAGAAAAAACCCGTCGTCTCTCCCAGGGCTTGTATCCGGTCCACGTTATTGAGTATGGTCTTAAATCCGCTGTTGAGGAACTGGTTGCTGAAACCGAAAATATGTTCAGTGTCCGGTGTACTCTTACATGCGAGGGTGATGATTTAAAACTTGGTGATAATACAGCCATCCATCTGCATTATATAATCAGGGAGGCTGTATTCAATGCCGCCAGACACGCTGAGCCTGAAAATGTTGGAATTTTTATGATGTTTGATAAATTCGGGTTTTCAGTTAAAATTGTTGATGACGGGCGGGGTTTTGGTGAAAAGCCGGATGAGGCGGGGATGGGGTTTCATACAATGAAATACAGGGCCAAGGCAATCGATGCTGAACTGACCATCGAATCTGATGCGGTCAGTGGTACAATTGTCTCTGTTTCCGGGGAGGTGCCTGGATGATATCGAGGATATTAATCGTAGATGACCACCCGATCTTTCGCATGGGGATGGCTGAATTACTGAATCATGAAGATGATTTTGATGTCTGTGCGGTAGCTGAAGACCTGGCGTCTGCAAGAAAAGCCATAGCGGAGCATGATCCTGATCTGGCAATTATTGACATTACCCTTGCCGGAGATAACGGTCTTGATCTGGTGAAAGAGATATCCGCCGGCAATAAAAACATTCATACCCTGGTTCTCTCAATGCACGATGAATCTGTCTGGGCGGAAAGAGCACTTCGTGCCGGTGCCAAGGGCTATATCATGAAGAGAGAGGCGAGTGAATCGGTTATATCTGCCTTGAGGAATATAGTTGACGGGAAAATTCATGTCAGCGCCAATATGCTGACTCTTATGCTGGACAAGTTCCATGAAAGGACCGGCTCTCCGGGGGGGCCTACCATCGACCGCCTGACGGACAGGGAACTTGAGGTTTTTCGGTTGATTGGGGCTGGCCTTGCCACCCGCGAGGTGGCGATCCGATTAAATCTCGGTGTGAAAACGATCGGCACCTATCGTGATCGAATTAAACAGAAACTTTCTATTAAAACAAGTGCAGAACTTTCCCGGCGTGCGGTGCTGTGGACTGAGGGAGAATGCTTGTAGGTTCTTTACTTACATACTTTGCTGGTAATTCCCTACATAATAATAGGGATCGGACTGATTTAGTTTTTCCCAGAATTCCCTTATAGTGACGCTTCGCATGAAAATTTCATGTTGCCCGGTTTTCACGGGTGGCAGTTGCCACTTTTCCTTCTCTACCCTGGACACGTCCTGCAGTTTCACGCGGTTACCATCATCAGCCCGGTTGTGTTTTGTCTTCGGGATGAAAGAGTGTTTGCAGGTTCAGTTCCGCATTAACGCACAGTAAGGGTTGATATCTTATGGGTAATCTTTTTTCAACGTATCTCCTCCTCCCGGATAATGCCGGTGCCTCTTTCCTTCAGGAGGCTGAGATTGATTTTCATCCTGGTGAAAGTTTTTCGTTTGATTCCGGAGAAAATATTCTTCTTGCCGGAGGTTTTGCCTCTTTTATCCCCGACACTGCATTCCCGCTGTCGTCGACACTTCAACTTAACAGCGACAGGGGTCTGTTTTCTCAAGATCAGCTGGGCAGAATTGCCCGTGCCGAGCTTGATAGAATTAATAGTATAAATTTCCGCAGTTATATAATGGAAGCCGACAACAGGGTTTGTGTTATTGGAGAAGATCCAGCTGCTGTCAGCAATTTTCTTGATACCTATGGTGGTCTTCTGTCAATAGAACCATTGCTGTTAAATGGGGAGCATTCAGAAATTCCAACAGCGGCGGAGCTGACCTTCAATGTTGACGGCAGCGGATTGCGGCTTGAATATGTCGTTCGAGTGCCGATAAGGAACGATCTCTGCACTTATTGCGGTGCCTGCGGCCCGGCCTGCCCTGAAAAGAGCATCTCTCCGGATCTTTTTCTTGATTTTACAACCTGCACTCTCTGCAGGGAGTGTGAGGTAGTCTGTGAGCCGGGGGCAATTGACGTTGTCCGAACCGAGAACAGGGTTATGGAAGTTCCTGCTGTCATCCTTCTTGACGGGGTTGAGACTGATCTGGTGGAGGAGAGTGATTCTGTCTATCATGAAAAGGATCTTCAAGGCTATTTAAAGACACTGTTCTCCTGTCAGATTGATGAGGTTGTTGTCTGGGACAGGTCGATATGCCAGTATAGCGGCAGGTTCGGGGTCGGATGTACCCTCTGCCTGGACAGCTGTAATTTTGGAGCTGTCAGCCTGGGGAAAGAGGGCGTGACCATAGATCCTGTCAAATGTGAAGAGTGCGGTGGCTGCGTGTCCGTCTGCCCTACCGGAGCCCTGCAGAACGGAAGGTATGATGATCACTCTTTTACAGATTTTATCCAGAGTGTTGATCTTGTCGCCGACTCAACCGTGGTAATAGGTGAAGAGGCATCCCTCCATGAGCTGTGGTGGCAGACCAGAGGAAAACGGTTTGAGAACGTATTTTTTCTTGAATATTCTCCGCTGCAAAGTCTCACTCTTTTCCACTTTATGCTTCTTTTGAACCGTGGTGCAGGCAGAGTTCTTCTCCTTGGTGATGAGCGGCGTACGGCAGAGGTCACCAGGCAGGTTTCTTTTGCCAATTCTCTGGTAGCTTCTCTCTTTAGTACCAGTGAACGGATTCTGTTCTGCGGGGTTGAAGAGATACAGCGGATTCTGGCAGGCGAAGTACAACCCGCGGCTCTGTCACACAAGAATGAACAGGGTCGGTTTGTCAATCGTCGTTGTGCGCTTTCAGAGGATTTACAGTCCCTTGTGGAAAGCAGCGGCAAGGTTGCGGAGGTACATCCAAAGAATTTTATCTCTTTTGCCGACCTTGTCTGTGATCGTGACAAGTGTACCCAGTGTCTGGCATGTTTGAATGACTGCCGTATCCAGGCCCTTGGAGCAGACAAGACACAGTTGACCTTGAATCATATCGGCTCAATGTGTGTTGCCTGCGGGATTTGTGTCCATGTCTGTCCAGAGGATGCTCTGCATCTTTCCCCGAAATTTAAGCTCAATTCCCGGTTTTTTAAACCGGTGGAAATGGCCAGAGCCGAACCCATGGCCTGCAAATCCTGTGGCAAGGTTTTTGGAACGAGGAAAAGTTTTGAGAGAGTGATGGCAATACTCTCAGAGAAAGAGACGGTGGATACCAGCCATTTTGAGTATTGCGATACCTGCAGGGTGGTGAAACTTTTTGAGTCATAATGATATTGGATAACAATGGATGAACTAAACGAACGGGATCTGCTGCGTGTACGTCTGCGATTCCTTGATCTCAGCAAATCTTTTTTCTTCGGGGAGCCGGATGCGGAAAAGATAAGCCGATGGCGGGGCACATTCTCTGCTCTGGTTCAAGAACAGGTTAGTCCCCGTTTTGACCGTGTGGTTAAGGAGCTCTCTGACGCTTTAAGCGTAAAAAGCCTCAAAGAATTGCAAGATGAATATTACAGTTTGTTTGTAGATCCTTTTGACGGTGATCCAGTTAATACCAATGCCTCTTTTTATCTCGATGGCAGGAGTTTTGGTCAGAGTCTGGTAGAGATTCGGGGTTTGCTTAATGATGCAGGATTGCAGAAGGATGAATCGGTTACCGACCCGGAAGACTCACTGGTTGTTATGCTGGATAGTTTTGCTTCACTTGTAGAAGAAGAAAAGAAAAATGGTGGAGAGGCTGTAAAACAATTACAGGCCAGATTATTAACAGAGTTCCTTGATCCGTTTTCCGTCAAATTTTGTGAGGCACTTGAAGAGAATAAGGAGGCGGATTTCTTTGCCATCTGTGGCAGATTTTTAAATGAATATCTTGATTTGGAAAGAAGCTTATTTGTTGTGTAGTCGTTGGTTACTCGAAGGTCTTGTTCCACCTAATTGTTGAACAAGATAGTCCATAAAGAGGAAAAGGAGGGTAAATGATGAAAAAGGAACAGGACAATCGGCGTTCATTCCTCAAGCATATGCTGGCTGGCACGGCAGCAGTGGTTGGGACTGCCGCCATTGTTAAGTCGGCAAAAGCGAAGTCAACCCCTGCAGGCCAGCGCCCGGATGAGGTGCTGTATCAAGAAACTGAGAGTTTCAGTAAATACTATAAGACCTTACGCTCTTAGGAGGTTGTCCGGGAATGCCTATTCTCCGACAAACTCCTGGTGGAATGTGACAGGTTTTTTGGCTGAACAGTAATCCGGGCCATCAGAGATGGTCTACTCAAAAGGAGAAAATTACAATGGCCAGAAGCAAAATAAGGAAGTCCTCTGGGGCCAGCGTGGTGAGCGGTCAAAGAGTGACTCTAAATCCAAAGCTTGCCAGGCGATCATTCCTTAAATTGTCTGCAGCGACTGCCGCTCTGACTGGTGCGGCAATGACCACCAAACTTACAGGAAAAGCCGTAGCTGCAGAAAAGAAAGAAGCCTATATCGGTTCTAAAAAAGTCAGGACAATTTGTACCTACTGTTCTGTGGGTTGTGGTATTGAGGCCGAAGTTCATAACGGCGTATGGGTGCGCCAGGAGATAGCCCAGGATCATCCCGTTTCACTGGGAGGACACTGTTGTAAGGGTGCTGGCGCCATTGATATGGTCGTCAGCGAAAAACGGCTGAAAACGCCAATGAAGCGGGTAAACGGGAAATGGACAAGTATTTCCTGGGATACGGCAATTGATGAGATTGGCGCGAAACTACTTGACCTGCGTGAAAAGGATGGACCTGATTCTCTGCATTTTAACGGCAGTGCCAAAGTCTCAAATGAAATGGCCTATCTGCATAGAAAATTTGCTGCATTCTGGGGGACAAACAACGTCGATCACCAGGCTCGTATCTGTCACTCTACAACGGTCGCTGGTGTTGCCAATACATGGGGTTATGGAGCAATGACGAACAGCCTGAACGATATCAGGCATGCGAAGAGTTTGTTCTTTATCGGCTCAAACGCCGCTGAGGCACATCCCGTTGGCATGCAGCATATCCTCCATGCTAAAGAGGTGAATAATGCACCGATTATCGTAGTTGATCCTCGATTTACCAAACTTGCAGCTAAGGGGACTGATTATGTCCGCATTCGTCCAGGTACCGATGTGTCGTTTGTTATGGGGCTTATTAATGCTATCATCACAAACGGCTGGGAGGATAAAGAGTTTATAAGAACCCGGGTTGCCGGTTATGAGGAGATGGTTAAAGTTGCCTCTCATTATACTCCGGAAGCAGTAGAAGATGTAACCGGTATTCCTGCTGCAGAAGTTACCAGGGTTGCGCATATTATGGCCAATAATAGACCTTCCACTGTGATATGGTGCATGGGTGGAACGCAGCATTCAATCGGATCCTCTATGACGAGAGCTTTCTGCATTCTGCAACTGGTTCTTGGCAACATGGGTAAAAGTGGTGGTGGAACCAATATTTTCAGGGGGCATGACAACGTTCAGGGTGCAACTGATATGTGTATTTTGTCCCATAGTCTCCCCGCTTATTACGGTCTTTCCGATGGTGCCTGGAAACACTGGTGCCGGGTATGGGATGTAGACTATGACTGGATGGTTGGCCGCTTCCCGGCTAAAGAGTGGATGAACAAGAAAGGTTTCACCCTGGCTCGGTGGTATGAAGGCGTACTGGGTGAGGTGGAAATTGAATCGCCATCGCCAATTAAAGCTATGATTCAATGGGGTTGCGGATCGAACTCCAACTCTCAATATAACAGGGTTGTCAAAGCATTAAATATGCTTGAACTGCTGGTAATTGTTGATCCGTTTCCGACTATTGCCTCAGCAGTTACTAAAACTGACAATGTCTATATTCTGCCCTGTTCCAGTCAGTATGAAACTTCAGGTTCAGTGACCTCTACATCGCGTCAGATTCAGTGGCGTTACAAGGTGGTAGATCCGGTCTATGATAGTAAAGATGACTATCAGATTATGGAACTGCTGGTGAAGAAACTTGGCTTTGCTGATAAGTTCTATAAAAAAATCAAGCAGGTGCCCGAGGATATCACTCTTGAGTTGGGGTCAGGCTCACTGACCATCGGCTATAACGGCCAGACTCCAGAGCGGATCAAGAAACATATGGATAACTGGCATACCTTCGATATAGATGATCTGCAGGCAAAAGGTGGCCCATGTGACGGTGAGTACTTTGGCATGCCTTGGCCCTGCTGGACAACAGAACATCCGGGTACGCCGATACTGTATGACGTATCTAAATCGGTGGCTGACGGTGGTCTGCCGTTCCGTAACCGTTTTGGCCTGGAAAAAACCTACGATGCGAGCGGCAGGACTGAAAACCAGCTGGCTGCTGAGGGGGTGTATAATCCGGGAAGTGAAGTGAAAGGTGGATATCCTGAATTTAAGGATGTTGTACCTGGTACAAACTGGAAAACTGACCTCACCCAGAAAACCCTTAAAGAGGCGATTGCGAGGGGAATGGCACCCTTTGGTAATGCCAGAGCGCGATGTGTGGTTTGGAACTTCCCTGACCAGGTACCGATTCATCGTGAACCATTGCATACACCACGACCGGATTTGATCCCTAAGTACCCGACGTATGAGGATAAGCCCAATCATTACCGGGTTCATACAAGGTATAAGAGTGAACAGAGTCCTGATCTGGCAAAAGAGTATCCGTATGTTATTACCACCGGACGTGTTGTTGAGCATATGGGTGGTGGTGCCGAGACGAGGAGCAACAAATATCTCGCTGAACTTCAGCCGGAAATGTATGTTGAAATTAATCCCCGTTTGGCCAATAATATTGGCATCCGCAAAGGTGACATGGTGATAATAGAGTCACCCGAAGGTGCTAAAATTAAAGTTAAAGCAAAAATCACCAAGCGTGTTGATGATAAGACTATTTTCTTGCCATTCCATTTTGCCGGTACCCTGATGGGTGAGTCCTATGAAAAGGATTATCCTGATGGATCTGCACCGTATGCACTTGGTGACCCGGCCAATACCGTCACCAACTATGGATATGACATAGTCACCCAGATGCAGGCTACTAAAGATGGTCTGTGTAAAGTCACCCGTGCTTAATCAGCATGTGGATGAGGAGGAATAAAAAATGGCAAGAATGAAATTTTTATGTGACGTTGAACGCTGTATTGATTGCGGTGGTTGCGTCGTCGCCTGTAAAGAAGGGCATCATGTTCCGGTCGGCGTCAATCGGCGCCGGGTCATCACCTTAAAAGAAGGGGAACCCGGGGAAAAATCTATCTCAGTTTCCTGCATGCATTGTGCTGATGCGCCATGTATTGCTGTCTGTCCTGTGGATGCGATCTATCAGCGTGCGGATGGCATTGTCCTGGTAAGCAAAAAGACCTGTATCGGTTGCGGTTACTGCTTTATGGCCTGCCCCTTTGGTGCACCGCAGTTTCCGTCAGGAAATGTGTTTGGACGCCGGGGTGCTATGGATAAATGTACTTTTTGTGCCGGCGGCCCTGAAGAGACATTCAGTAAAGAGGAAAAAAACCTCTATGGTCAGAACAGGATCGCTGAAGGCAAACCCCCTCTCTGTGCAGGTATGTGTGCCACCAAAGCTCTGCTCGCAGGTGACGCTGATGTTGTTGCTGATGTGTACCGTGAGCGTGTTTTTCAACGTGGCTCAGGTGTGAATGCCTGGGGCTGGAATAAGGCATATAAAAAGAAATAACCATTATTCCAGGTCAACATTATCTCCAGCCTCCATGAATTTCCGGGAGGCTGGATTCTGTATTTATTTTACAGGAGCACATTATGCAGAGAGGTATTTTGTCTGTGTTTCTGCTCACAATTATTCTTGTGGCAGGACTTGGTGTTGAAGCCTCCGCCCAGGAAGGTCTGGCTATCAGCGGACTTTCGGCGGGGTCATCGGCCGACTACTATCAAATGATGATAGATCTGGTAAGTGGTCACTGGCAAAAGTATGGTCAGCTTTTTACTACATTGCAGGGCCAGTGGTTCGGCAAACTCTTTCTGGCAGTCATCATCGCTATACCGGCAATTTTTCTGCTGCATTATCTGATTATCGGGGCAAAACACTTCGGTCATGATGGCGAGCAGATCTATTTCTTCACTCTTTTAAATCGAATAGTCCATGTCTTCGCGGCCATATCATTTACTCTGCTGGTAGTGACAGGACTGCTGACAATATTCGGTTCAGTTTTTGGAGGGGGGACTTTTATCCGCACTGCACGGACAGTTCACCTTGTTTCGGCGATGGTTTTTGTTTTCCCCTGTTTTTTGATGTTTATCATGTGGTTCAAGGATATGCTGCCAAGAATGTATGATATCAGCTGGATGTTCATGCTCGGTGGTTATCTGAGTAAGGAGAAAAAGCCGGTACCTGCAGGGAAATTTAACGGTGGACAGAAGGGGTACTTCTGGTTCGCGACCCTGGGTGGGGCTGTTATGGCTTATACAGGCTTTATAATTTGGGGATTTGGTGCAGATCTGGATACTATTCGCCTCTATACGATTATTCATAATTTCCTGGGTGCAGCAATTGTAGCCTTTTATCTGACCCATGTGTATATGTCAGTTTTTGCTATTGCAGGTTCACTTGAAAGCATGAAGACCGGATATAAGTCTAAAGACGAGGTTGATATCCTTCACAGCAGGTATGACTATAATTAGTACCTTACTCCGCAAAAGCGGTAAAAAAAAACAGGTAAGCGAAGACTCCGGAGAAATGAGGGAAGTATTCAACCGTAAAAATAGGTATATACTTCCAAGGTACTTACTTGCAGCTTGTCTGCGTTAGTGTTTTACTCCTGAACTTCTGTCATAAAAACGGGTAAGCGCAGGACTCTGAAAAAACTTTATACCACAGAGAAAAGAAATTCTTTTCTCTGTGCTCTCTGTGTCCTCTGTGGTGAGAGAGTGTTGTTTTGCCCTCAAGTCAAATACGTTAAAAAGCCGGTCATCCAAAGATGGCTGGCTTTTTTTATGCTTTTTTCTGTGATACGAAAAACCTCGTTTCAGAGAAAACTCTATGCTAGTCTGGCTGGGAGATATGGAAGGTTGTATCCGACCGGGGAGTTTCCGGTTTTTAAAAAGGGGGCAGTATGTCATCAATTGTGACTTTTATCGGCTGGCATGACAGTGGCAAGACGACTTTGGCGGCCGGAGTTGTAACCGAGTTGAAAAAACTGGGTTACCGGGTCGCTGTTATCAAATCAAGCAATGATTCCGGCATACGTTTTGATACACCGGGGACCGATACATTCAAGCACAGGCAGGCAGGTGCCGACAGTGTTCTTCTCGTTGCTCCGGATCAGATGGTTCTGCAGACAGGGAACAGTGATTTGTCCCTTCGAACCCTTGCCCATCGCTACTTTCCTGATGTGGATATTGTTATAGGAGAGGGATTTAAAACAGCAAGAAAGACAGCAAAGATTGAGGTGTGCAGGAATATTGATCAGCACCTGAGGCAGGAAGTCCATGGGGTTATTGCCGTCGCGACTGATCTTGAAAATGTTGCGGGAGACTATGTTTTCAGGCTTGCTGAGGCAAAAGAAATAGCCTTCTTTATTGAAAAACGCTTTCTGCTCCGCAAGGGAGAGGGGAGAGAGGTTTCTGCCCTCCTGGTCAACGGTAATAAAATTCCCATTAAAGCTTATATTCAGGAGGCTCTGGCAGGAACAGTGTATGGATTTGTCAAAACCCTTAAATTAGATAAAGATATAAAAGAGATAGAACTGCGGATAAGAATTGGAGATAAGCAGAAACCTGATTTTTCCCGCAAAGATTGAGACAACCTGGGTGGCCACGTCTCTCTGTGTCCTCTGTGGTTTAAGGTTTTCTCGTAGTCTGCGCGCGTACCTGTTTTTTTACAGAATTTCTGTGTAAGCCGCTAATAACCCTGGTTTACGGTGCCTGCTGCATTAATGGAAGCGAGGCTTAAAATAAGGTTTTAGTACCTCCGGCAGACGTATGGTGCCGTCTTCCTGCTGATAGTTTTCCATAATTGCCAGAAGCGTACGACCAACGGCAAGCCCTGAACCGTTAAGAGTATGCACCAGCCGACTCTTCTTTTGTCCCTGTGGCCGGTATCGTATTCTACCCCGACGTGCCTGGAAATCAAGAAAGTTTGAGCAGGAGGATATTTCACGGTAACAGTTCTGTCCGGGAAGCCATACTTCAATATCATATGTTTTTGTGGCTGAAAACCCAAGATCACCTGAACAGAGGGTGACCACGCGGTAAGGCAGGTTAAGCATCTGGAGGACGGTTTCAGCATCCTGCAGGAGATTTTCCAGCTCATCAAATGAAGTTTCCGGTGTGGTAAATTTGACCAACTCAACTTTATTGAACTGGTGCTGCCTGATCAGTCCTCTGGTGTCTCTGCCATGGGATCCCGCTTCTGATCGGAAACAGGGGGTGAATGCCGTATATTTGATGGGAAGATCACTTTCATTCAGTGTTTCATCCCGGTGGATATTTGTTACCGGTACCTCTGCCGTGGGAATCAGATAGAGGTCCCAGTCCTTGATCCTGAATAGATCTTCTTCAAATTTCGGCAACTGACCTGTTGCTGTCATGGATGCGCTGTTCACCAGGAAAGGTGGAAGAACTTCTGTGTAGCCATGTTTTTCTGTATGCAGATCGAGCATGAAATTTGTCAATGCTCGATCAAGTTTGGAGGCGAAACCTTTCAGCAGGGCGAAACGGGCTCCTGACAGTTTAGCAGCTGTTTCAAAGTCAACAATGTCCTGTTCTTCAGCAAGTTCCCAGTGAGTTTTCGGTTTGAATGAGAATGAGGGTTTCTCACCCCATGTCTTCACCTCGATA
This sequence comes from Deltaproteobacteria bacterium, assembly GCA_019306075.1. Taxonomy (GTDB): domain Bacteria; phylum Desulfobacterota; class Desulfobulbia; order Desulfobulbales; family Desulfocapsaceae; genus Desulfomarina. Next base: position 17,501 of record JAFDME010000021.1, read on the forward strand.
TTCTCGCTCTCATCCTGACCGACCGGCACATCGTCGTTGCAGAGATTTGGGATAGCCATGACAATGCGCTGAAGTTTTTCCTGGATATCATCGAGCTGAAGATCCAGCTCTTTGATCTGCTGGCTTGTCTCTCTCATCTCACCAATAAGTGGTTCCGCTTTATCCCTGTCTGACTGGGAACCGCGTTTGAGGACAGCTATCTCAGCTGAGGCTGTATTTCTTTTGTTTTTCAAACCCTCAACTTTGGCAAGGAGAGCGAGTCGCTGCTTATCAACGCGGGAAAACTCATCTAAAAGTGTTGTTTCCATACCCCGACGGGCTGTTTTTTCTTTTACAAGGTCGATATTTTCACGTATAAATCGTAGCTCAAGCATAATGTTTCTTCTGGTTTGATTGATAAAATAGAGGGAACCTTTGTATAGGGGAACCACCTGTTTATCATGGCTGATCAACGAAATCAACTTCTATCAAATTGCATTTCTTTTATGCTTCTGATAGGTTGTTGCCTCATATTCGTGCAGGTGCTGTTTCCTGGGCAGTATGCAGTCGGAACAACTCACTGATATGATAGAATGAACATAAGGTATTTCCTCCGGGTTTTATAATAGAGCGTCAGTAGCAAGGTGCCAATGGCTTTCCACACTTCACTGATAATTTTTTTAACAGAATTACGGAAATCTATCCGTAATATGGCGGTTGCTCTTTTCCTCTGCACCGGAGTCATTTTCTTACTGTCACCGCAGCTGCTCCATTTTGTTCAGGCTCACCTGGCAGATAAGCTCTATTTTTTTTCTGTTTCCGGGCCTTTTCTGGCCCATGTCAAGCTTGCTCTATTCGCAGCGGTTTACCTGCTGATGCCCTGGGTGACGACTGTTTTATGGCGGGCAATGGGTAAACCCTTCAATGTTGCAGGAGGTGAGCTCTTTTTCTTTATATTTTTTACCTGCCTGCTTTTTTATGCGGGAACTCTTTTCTGTTACTATGTTACGCTGCCCTTTGGTATACAATTTCTTCTGGGATTCAGTTCTGAAGAATTAAAACCGGTGATTTCAGTGGGCCGGTTTGTAAATTTCACCACCATTTTCATTTTAGCATTCGGCTTGATCTTTGAGCTGCCGATTTTTATGGTGTTTCTGGCAAAAGTAGGTGTCTTTACGCGCAGGTTTTATGAGAAGAACAGGCGGTATGCACTGCTGCTTATAGCGATTCTGGCGGCTCTGCTGACTCCTACCCCGGATGTGGTCAATATGTCGTTGATGGGCGGGCCACTCTATTTGCTGTATGAGGCGGGTATTTTTATTTTGATGGTTTTGCAGATTAAGTAGTCCTGTCAGAATTCCCGGAGGGTAAAACCATGTTTATGGAGAAGAGCTGCTGTTACCCCCATTGTCCCCCGGAGCGCGCAGGATGGGCTTTTTGATTTCAGAAAAACAGCTGTGATTTTTTGGGACCGGGCGATTTTCAGTACTTCTTCCGCCCCTTTTATGAATTGAGCGGTGAGATCAATGCCGCTCTGAGTGAGTATACGGGCCTTTCCCTCCAGCACCTGTTGCCCGTCTCCTCCGTAAATTTCAGCTGCTTCCCGCGGGGTGGGTAAACCCCCGAGCTGTTCCGGGCAGATGGGGATCCAGATTGCGTTCTGCAGCCTGTTTATGCAATTGCTGTTCGGTTTGGTCCGGCCGTCATATCGGGTGCAGAGGCCTGTAAGGCAACTGCTGACCAGGAATATTTTTAAAGGTTCAGGATTGTTCATAGTGTTGGAAATTGATCTGTTAGACCAGGCAAATGAAAAAAACTTCTAAGAAAAGAATTTCTTCCCGGCAACAGGGATGTCTTTTAAAGCTCATCTTTGTCCTCGTGCTGGGTGCTGTTGTATGGATTGTGTTTTCTCCGGGAACAGGACTGTTTTCTCTTATGGGGCACCGGACAGAACTGGAACGGCTGCAGGAGAAAACTGTTGAACTGGAAAAAGAGAATAATGATCTGCAAAAAGAAATAAATCAACTGCAGAACGACCCCGACTATCTTGAGAAAGTCGCCAGGAAGGAGTATGGACTGCTCAAGAAAAATGAACGGGTTTTTGATTTCTCAAAAAGTACTGCTCCCCGGAAGTCTGAAAAGGATTGAAATACAAGGTTCTTCCAGAACCTTCAGGTCAGCCTCAGCTGAAGCCCGATTTTGCAGAACACCCTGAAAGTGCTCCTGACGGAATTGATGACCCCTTGTTGAGCCTGTAACTGCTTGATGAAATAATTTTTCTTATATCCGGACTCTTACAGCTTGTGCAGACAACAGTGTCTGCCGACGCACTGGAAGTGACCAGGATCTCAAACTGCTTCTTGCATACATTGCATTTATATTCATATATCGGCATGAGCTTTCCTCCTCAATTTTTTGCAGACTGTGACTCTCAGGACAACAACCCTTCCATCTTCCCGCCATCAGGCTACTCAAGCAGGGAGAGAAAGATGTCACACTTTTTGCAGATCTCAATTTTTTCTTTTTGCGATGTGTGCTGGGTGCAGTCACATTTAGTTCCACAGACAAACCAGCAGAGATGTCCACTTTGAAATTCCCAGGCTGGACATTCCTCCTTACAGTTACACATTTTTTTTTCCCAGCAGGGGGTGAGCTTATTTTTTCTGCCACGCTGATTGATCAGCAGAAAATAGAGCTGCCGTTCGATATGAGCTGGAACAGTTCGCCACCCCTGCTCGTAACTGTGGATAGTTTTAAGGGACATTCCCAGGAGTTCTGCCAATACCTTTTGTGTTTTTCCAAGTTTCTTTCTGGCAATACTGAATTCTTCTTTCGTCAAGGGTATGCCTCTTTCTAATATAGAGTTGTCTGTTTATCGTTTACAGGTGCCAGTGTCAGTATCTTATTGTAACTTGATCCCCTTCTGCCCCCTGGCGAGAAACTGAAAAGTAACTAAGCATAAAAGTATTACATGAAACAGTTAAATTGTGCCGACATAGTAACCATTATTCGATTGAATACCAGAAAATTATGAAAAAGGCTGTCCTTTTTCCAGTAAAAAAATGAAAAAAATATGTACCATTTCCAGACTTATGGTTATTTTTGTGCGAACAGTAAAAAAAACTCTACCTGGTGATATTTTATGAAAGTGTGTACCGGCTTTAAAATGATGCTTCTGCTGAACATAATGGCTGTTTTTTTTCTTTCAGGGTGCAGAAATTATATCGTCCCTGATCCTGGGGCAATGGCACTGGCGGATGCCCGGATTGCCTTGCCGGCGGACGGTGTGCGGAGTGCAGCGTGGCAAGGTAAAGATATGGTTATCGAATACTCAATTGTTCCCGACGGGACAGGATTTGTTGTTTCGGGAACGACAACCATTGATGATTCCATCACCATGTCATTTCCTGCAGCGCTGAACCTTCAGGTGAAAATATCATTTCTCGATGATCAGGGCAGAGTTTTGGGGACTGCAGATATAACTCCACGTTACTCTGCCGGTTACGAGGCTGACAGGCCTTTGAGTTTTACATCAGCTGTCGTTCCGCCCGCAGGGGCATCTTTTTTTGCTTTCAGTTACTGGGGGTCTTTTACCGGCATACCCCGGGAACGAACGGAGAACTGGGATATAAATTATTTTCCTTTTCAATAACTATCCGTTTTCTTGATTGTCCGGACAGGTTATCGAAGCAGCGTTTTGGAGGTGAGGAACGTGACAGCTGATAGAAGCAGGTTCTTGGCAGAGGTGGAATCTCTTCTTGCATATCATAAATCAATTGGGATTTGTGATTATCCGCGCAATAAGGATCTCGACGATTTCTGTGCAATTGACAGCCTGCACTCTTCTCCTTCCGCAAAAAAAAATAGTGAAAACCGCATCTTGAACGAGTTTGGAACGGTCACCGGAGGAGCGCGGAAGAAGAGGGAAATCAAAGGAGAGGGGGGGCTGTCGGATCTCAGTGTGGAGATAGCATCCTGTACAGAGTGTGATCTTCATAAGCAGCGTATTTCTCCCGTGCCGGGCAAAGGTGCGGAGAAGGCCACGTTGCTTGTTATCGGTGACTGGCTTTCCTGTGATACCCCGGGGACTCTGCCGGAAGGGACAATAATGGGTATTGAGCAGGACCGGATGGTTGGAAAAATGCTTGCTGCGATAAAACTGAACCCGGAGGAAGTGTTTATTACCAATGTGATAAAGTGTGCTGTACCGTCCACCTGTCATCCAGCGGCTGTCCACGTACACCGCTGCCTGCCCTTTCTGCGTCGTCAGATAGCCATTCTGGCGCCGAAGTTGATCTGTTCCATGGGAATGATTGCTGCTAAAGCCGTTCTCGGAGACTCACGGTCTCTTTCGCAGCTGCGGGGGAAGTTTCACATATACGAAACTGAGGACGGACAGGAGATTCCGATGATCACAACCTATCATCCGACCTACCTGCTGCAAAACCCTGAGATGAAGGGGGCAACGTGGGTTGATCTGCAGTTTCTGGCAAAAAGATTGTAGTTCTTCATTCCATCATCACTGCCCGTTGATTATTTCAGAGCAATCAGTCCCCTTTGTCCAAGTTGTAGAAAAAATGTGGTAACCGACTGTTCTGCTTCCTGCAGTGAAAGGCCGCATTCTTCGGCAAATTTTTCAATAATTGTTTTTACATCACTTTCCCCATCGATCATTAACCAGACCGAACTGCCGAGAGAATCAAGTTGGAGTTTTTTGGTTAATCGTGGCTCCGGTCCTTTTTTGAACCGCCTGGCAATCTGGAGAAAGAAAGGTTTGATGTTAAGGGGATATTCAATGAGTATTTCTCCATTTTCCGTTTGTTGCCAGTCTATTCCCGGGAGATGCTCGGGGATACAGGCCAGGGACTCTGTCCGGTTTACCTGATCCGGCCGGGCTTTAGATTTGAATGATTTCATAATTATTAGAGATGGCCTGACAGGTTCCGGAGCGGATAGGTTTGATAGATTCAAGAATTACTGCCAGCAGCCTGTTATGTGAGGTGTCATGACGGATTTCAGCCCGGATAAAAGGTTTTTTCCGTTGCAGACGCAGAAGAATCTGACTGGTGATCGTTGGTTTTCTGTATCCTCTGCAACCCATACCATTTTCATCCTGGTGAACCTGCAGGTCCTGCACATCCGCCAGGTTTTTGAGAATATCCTCAAGAGAATGGCTGTTGAGCCTGTTGTCAGCCGGAGAGAGTTTGCAGGTATGCAGAAACATCCTGCCGCTCTGAAAAGAGATGCGGCTGAGACCCGCTGCCAGTGAGTAATCGGTTAGTGAATATTCTGACGGCAGTTGCAGCTGGAAGTCCTGGATTGACCAGAATGACCGGCTGCCTGCAGCACAGCAACAGGACAGTGATTTCATGCTCTTTTTAAGGAGATGATCTATTTTTTCCCGGTTGTCGTTTAATTGGAAGAATATCAGTGCCTGGCAATGGCGGCAGGTACAGACCGCTGTACTGAAGGAAGATTCTCTTTTCCTGCCGTAACAGGTGACATCGAATTTTTCTTTTAGAAAGGACCATTCCCGGGGGAGTTCTTTCTCATGCAGTGTGGTGTCTGTTTTTTTTATCTGTTTGGAGACAGACCTGGCATTGGCTGATTTTTTATTTTCTCTTTCCTGCCAGCGCATTTCCAGAACGGGGGAAAAGTCTTTTTCGAAGATGAGATGGTTACGTCCTCCAACGTGGGTTTCCCATGAGCAGGGAACCGTCAGCCGGATACCGTTCCAGCCTATTTGCCTGAATATCTCTTTCGTTTCAGCGGACGGCATGGAGTCAGTGAGGAATCAGATAGGACCAGTCAGCTTTCTTCAACTCTTCCCTCTGTTTTGCATCGGTCTGCTTGCTGGCCCGATTGCACATTTGCATAAAGCAGTTTCGTTCTTCTTCAACGCGATCAGGATATGAGAGTTTGACCGTATTGCCAATGGTTTGGTTAGGATCTTTTGCGTTATACTGAAGAGTCAGGCTGACGCGGGCACCATTTTTATCAGTAAAAGACCAGCTCCACGCGTGAAGCATGCCAAAGGAGTCCCCTTTCCAGGAATCAGGCGCACCATATTCTGCCCGGTATTTTTTCAGTAAAGTTTTATAGAATGATTTACTCTTATCCTCATATTTCAACTTGATTTTCAGTATCTCTCCTTCGTATTTACAGACACCGGAGGAAATAATCCCCTTCCTGAATCCGTGCCGATTGGTGACCACGACTTCCTTTAAGAAGTTGGACTGAATAATATCCGGGTAGGTGTCAATTGAACTGCCGAGGGCAATACCCCCTACCTCAAGAGGAGCATCCCGGGCCAAAAGTGGCAGTGGAAGTAGTGTTCCTCCTAAGGACAGCAAGAGTCCGAGTAAGAAATTTTTCATTGTTTTCACAATCGCCGCAAACTATTTTTAAAAGAATTTCCCTCTGCAGAAAAACAGTCGTGC
>JAFDME010000216.1 GCA_019306075.1 Deltaproteobacteria bacterium
AAGTATCTGTCGAGCAGACCTTTAAAGGCCATTCCGTGACGAGCTTCGTCTTTAGACATCTCATGAACGGTGTCATGGATGGCATCAAGATTGGCCTTTTTAGCAGCTACTGCAATGTCTTTTTTACCCTGACAGGCACCGTGTTCAGCAGCAACACGTGCTTCAAGATTTTCTTTGGTAGAAGCAACTACAACTTCACCGAGCATTTCGGCAAAACGTGACGCATGTTCTGCTTCTTCCCATGCAATGCGTTTGTACGCTTCTGCAACTTCTGGGTATCCCTCACGGTCAGCCTGACGGCTCATAGCCAGATACATTCCAACTTCGGTGCATTCACCGGTAAAGTTAGCACGGAGTCCTTCAAGGATTTCCGGGTCAACACCTTTTGCAACACCGATAACATGCTCATCAGCCCAGGCAAGCTCACCTGCTACCTGCTCTTTGAACTTATCCTGTGCTGCACCACACTGTGGACATTTTTCTGGTGCTGAATCACCCTCATGAACATATCCGCATACGGAACAAGAAAACTTAGCCATTGTACTACTCCTTAATTAAATTGTTGTTTGTTGTTTGAAATAACTATTCCCATATGATATCTATTTCTAAAATGAAAGGCAAGGAAAAAATACATTTTTTCTATGATAAAAAACTGCGGGAATAGTTGGGAGGCATTCTGCTATCTGATCATCATTCAGGAAAACACTATTGTCCCACATTGTGGAGGATTGAGTAATTAATTTAAAAAAGGAGTGGTCAGGCGATTACTTTTTCGGAAAAGTTTTTGCTAAAAATACTTTCTGCTTCCTGTAAAAGAGAGGCTGCAGTTTTTCCGCCATCAGTAGTCGGGAAGTTGGAACCGAGTATTGCAGAGATAACCTCTTTGTAACTGATCTTTTCAGGTGGTGCACCGGGAAGAACAATGCCGGTTTTTGAGATCAGGATGATTTGGGCAGCGTCTAATTTATGCAGGCAGGTATAAATTAGTTCAGCAGGATAGGCAGCACATTGTTCGGGGAGGTGTTTTTTCTTTAGCCTACTTTTTTCGTTATAGGCATGAAATACTATAGCCAGGATATCGTACGCAGCACTGAGCATCTCCATGGGAGAATTATTCAGTTTCTTTAGCTGATAACTGGCTTGTCGTTGGCAGGCAAACGCAATCTGTGCACCCAGTAGAATAAAAACCCAGCCCAGAAACATCCATACAAGAAAAAGTGGAAGGGTGGCAAAAGAGCCGTAGATAGCGTTGTATTTTGACACGCCAATTTGCAAACCAACATACAAATTTTGAGTGATAAACCAGAGTGTGCCGGCAATTGTGGCACCAATTAATGCTGGACTGGTTTTCACCTTAGTATTTGGGAAAAATATATAAATCACAAAAAAAGTGAGGATAATAAAAAAGAGGGGAACGAAAAGTAGCAGAGCCGTTTGTACCCATGCACTTGGCAGGTACGACATAATCTTGTTGAGCAGTTTGTCATTTTTCAGAATAGCGTTAGCAAAAAAACCGAGATTAATGGAGATAGGCAAGAGAAGCAGTAGTGTCAGATAGTCAGTCACTTTTCTGATTATCGATCGTCCGGCAGTTACGTGCCAGATGGTGTTCATGGACATCTCAATATTACTTAATACCAGGATGGCACTAAATAATACGCCAAGAACGCCAATGGTTCCAAGAGCTGCAAAATTTGTACGATCAACATAGTTGAAAATCTGGTCAGCCACAGAGCGGAACTGACCTGTTACGGAATTCTCATCTTTTTCTGCTGTTCCCTCGCTGGTGGCAGCTTTCTCAATGATATTTTTATGTGACGTTCTAAATCCAGCTGTTGTCAGGGGAGTAGTCTGGTCTATGGAGTCAATGTAACTATAAACTGCCGTACGGAGTTGATCACTGCCACCCATACCCTTTAGAATTGCGGTACTCATGGCAAGCATTGGAACCAGTGACAGCAATATCGTGTAAGTGAGAGCACTGGCCCGGATATTCAGTTCGTTTCCAGTAAATTCTTTGAACGTGATCAGGAATATTCTAAAAACACTGTGGATTCTTTTCAGGAAGTCTGAACCCTCAGTTAAAGGAGTATGAGCCCAGTCCAACAGCCGAGTGATAACGGATGGACGAGTTTGTTCTTCAGTCATTAAATATGTGTTTTGTAGAAGTGGATTTACAAGTTCTCAGCTTTTAGAATATAACCACTTGTCCAGCATATTGAAAACAATATCTCGTTTAATTGGTTTGGTTATATAATCATTCATGCCAGATTCCAGACAGAGCTCCCGGTCTCCTTTCATGGCATTGGCAGTCATCGCAAGGATGGGGATATCAGTAAATCCCAGTTTTCGAATCTGCCTTGTAGCCTCGTGGCCATCCATTTCAGGCATCTGAACATCCATTAGAATTGTATCATATTTTTCAGGATCACTGCTGAACATTTCAACTGCAATTTTTCCATTTCCTGCAACATCTACGCTGTAGCCTGCTTTTGTGAGGATCATGGTGGCCAGTTTCTGATTTACAAGATTATCTTCAACAAGCAAAATAGAGACAGACTGTTTAATCTCTTCACGTACCGAGTATTGGGTGACCAGTTTTTTGTTTTCTTTTTCTTCCTCATCGGCATTGACATGGCCGAGGGTTCTGGAGAGGGTTCGCAGGAGAATAGAACGCCGTGCAGGTTTACTTAAAAATGCAGAAAAACCAGCTTCCTTGCATTTGCTGGCTAGTTTTTCAGTGGAAGATGTATAGGCAAGAAATGGGATATCCTTAGCTTGTAACTCTGATGATCTGATCATTCTGGCCAGTTCAAACCCTGACAGTATTGGCATTTGTAAATCGATAATAACCAGATCGAATGGTTTACCTTCCTCTTCTGCCTGGGCAAGGGTTTTCATGGCCATGGTTTCATCAAGCAGTGCTGTGGCATCAATCCCTGCTTTAGAGAGAATGTGCTCAATAATATCATTATTGGCCTTGTTGTCATCAACAATGAGCATTTTGGTGCCTTTGATCTCAAGCTGGCTCAGTTTTTTAGCATGGGATACCGATGATTTGTGCATTTTGGCAATAAAGTGAAAAGTGGTGCCTTCTCCCTGTACACTTTCAGCCCATACTTTTCCGCCCATAAGGCCGGCAATTTTTCTACAAATGGAAAGCCCTAATCCTGTGCCCCCATATTTTCGGGTGGTACTGCCATCTTCCTGTTTAAAAGCTTCAAAGATGGATTCGCACTTGTCAGCAGCAATGCCAATACCCGTATCGCGAATAAGACAATGCAGAACGATTTCTTTATCGTCTTCCTTGTCAACATTAATAGTGAGTTCAAGTTCCCCTTTTTGGGTGAATTTCGCAGAATTACCAAGAAGGTTTACAAGTACCTGTCTAAACCGCCCGGGATCTCCACTGATGTTAGCAGGAAGATTGTCGTCGATGCGGCACAAGACCTCAATAGGTTTGCCAGCAACCCGTGGTCGAACCAGTTCACACACATCATGCGCTGTGATTTCAGGATCAAAATCTATATATTCCAGGCTCATCTGCCCGGCTTCAACTTTTGAAAAATCGAGGATATCATTGATTAAGCCGAGTAAGGCTTCACCACTGCGTTTGATGGTTTCTGCACTGTCGCGCTGCTCTTCGTCCAATGTGGTGGAAAGAAGCATTTCAGTAAATCCGATTACTCCATTCATGGGCGTACGGATTTCATGGCTCATGGAGGCCAGAAACTGACTTTTAGCAACAGAGGCTGATTCTGCGGCCACCTTAGCTTTACGTAATTCCTTTGTTTGGGATTCTATTTCTGATTGCAGGGTTTTTGAATAGTTCTCCTGATGCTCCTGAATGATTCGGTAGCTTTTCTCTTTTTCTTCAAGAGTTGCCTGATATTTTTTTTCAAGGACTGAAAACTTCCGGTCAAACTGTTTCTTCTGGATATCAAGTTTCTTCTGAGCTGCTGCGGATTGTTGCCTGCTGCCAAAAAGTGTGCAGGTAAGGGATACAACATCAGTATTCTCAGATGGAGTGAAGAACAGAGTTGATTGAATTTCAGGAAGTGCAATGGCTGACCACTCAGTGCTGTTTGTAACAACCTGGTAATTCTTTTCTGCATTTTTTAAAAGAGTGATAAGTTCTGTTTGCACTATAGTATCGGGGAAAATGGTGTTGTCTGGACTGTTTTCCTTTTTGTTATGATCGACGATGAGACAGGTAGTGGTGGGGGTAAAGTCGTTCAGAAGGTTAAGTAATTCGTCAATTTCCTTCTGGTATGAGGTAACTGTGTCAAATATTGCAAAGCTTGCGGCCATGGTATTCTCCGAAAGTTCTTATTATGACTGGGTGAAAGAGTCTTGCTTTTCTCACCCTCCGTACAAATCCTGGGCATTGCCCATCTCTTCAGGGAGATCTTCTATTAATACTTTATATTCATCCATATTTTCCTGCATGTGGGCAACCAGATGTTCAGGGAGACTGCTGCCTACATTTCCAAGAGCTGTGTGGCCCAACTGCCCGGTAATATATTCTGCAATTTGAATTATACCGGTGAGGCTGTCAGGGGCGTAATCACCACTGTCCAGATGATGATCACGGATAGCTATCTGAATATCTTCCGGCATTTTCCAGTCCACAGTGAGCAGGTATCCTATTTTGCAATGGTCGGTATCTAGGTATTCCTGCTCTAGATCTGTTATGCTGCTCCCTTCTTCGCAATTCTCGCAGGCAGCAAAAAAATTTTCAGGGTCTACCTGTGACTCAACAATTAAACCAAAGTCATGGAGAATTCCACAAAGATACGCATCATCACCATTGGCTTCAAATATCCGTTCAGCAATCATTTTGGCACAGATAGAAACGGCAGCACAATGCAGCCAGAGTTTTTCTCTTGAAAAGATTTTTGACCTGGCATTTTCTTTGAAAATACCTTTAAGGGCATCTGTAACAGCCATATTATGTAAGTTTTTCATACCCAGATAGGCAACAGCACGACCGATTGAGTCTACCCGTTGCGAGAGCCCGTAAAAAGGAGAGTTAACCAGACGCAGCAGACGTACGACAAGCGGTGGATCCATCTTGATCACTTCCTCAAAATCCTTCATGGTGGAATTTTCATCAGCAATGAGGCCTGAGAGAGAGGTTACCACGTGAGGAAGTGTTTTTTCGTCCTTAAATTTGCGAATAAACTTTTTTGCTGTAGACATGAAAAGCACCTGTTTGGTAGCATTTAGAGCTTTCAGTAATACTCTATTCTGCCATAATTTCTTTTTTTGTAATTGCTTCTGCTTTTACACGATCAAGTAGTTCGGCTAAAACTGGCTTAATATTTTCACGAATATCGCCTGCCACGATCAGGTAAAGCAGATCATCACCCGGAAGAAATTTGCCGGTTAAGGCTTCGGCAACAATGTCG
>JAFDME010000217.1 GCA_019306075.1 Deltaproteobacteria bacterium
GAAAAATAAAATATGGAAGACATTAACATGCCGGCGGCAATGGGTATGCGCAGGATAAAAACCAGGATAAAGCTTGTTGTAAAGACGATTAATGGAATATTCATTTTACAGATTTCCCCTGTAAAGCCCTACCATGTCATCCAGTAAATCCCTGCCTATTCTCCCCAGCATGAACACCAGGAAAACAACAAAGGGGAAAAATGCAAAATCCATTGGAATTCTCAACACATTTGACTTCTTGAATCCCATAAAAATTACGTAGTCATATGAGGGATAGAGAGCAATACAGAAGGCTGCAAACAGCATATAGTTCCCGGTCAGCCGCATGAAAAGCTGTGTTTTCGGGCCGACCATATCGTAAACCATGGTGAAAGCTACATGGGAATCAGTTCTTTTGGCGTAAAGCCCTCCCAGCAGAGCCACCCAGAGAAAACAGATGAGTGTTAATTCAAGGGGCCAGGTAAGCGGTACTATGAAATATCTGCAGAATATCTGGAGAATAAAGGTGAAAAAGAGGACAAGGAAAACCACCATGGGGATATATTTTTCAACTACATCCACGCTAAAGAAGAAGATTCTCTTGAATAGGTTAGTATTGTTTCCCATAGTTATCTCCTCTTGAGCTGCTTTCACAGGCAGGCAAATTTTACCACCTGCCTATGAAGAGTATCCAGACCCCAATGGCTATTTTGCAGCTTGAATTGCATCGTATAGCTTTAGGTCCCAGTCCTTTGAGATATCTTTGCTCTCGGTTAAATAGGAATTCTTGGCATATTTTTGAAAAGCTTCTTTATCAGGATCTTCAATAACCACCAGCCCTTTACTCTTAAAGAAATCCTTCAGTTTCCCTTCATTTTCGAGATTCTGGTCATCACAGGCTTTACGTGCCGCTTCAATGGCTTCGAGTACCCAGCCTTTCTGCTGATCTGTGAATGACTGCCATCTCTTCTCATTAATTGTAGGCCATACCGAGTCCGCAAGGTGGTCAGTAAGAACGATGTATTTTGTAACTTCATAAAATTTTGCATTCTTATCTGTTGGCAGGGGATTATCCTGGCCTTCGATAGCGCCTGTTTTCAGCCCCATATAAACTTCGGAGAATGACATTGGAGTGGGGTTGCCGCCAAGAGCTTTACCAAGGGCGAGCCAGGTGGGACTGCCGGGAGTCCGTAACTTAACACCTTTCATGTCGTTCGGATGACGGACTTCCCCAACCTTTTCAACCAGGTTGAGCTGGCGGGTACCAAGGTAGAAAGCGCCAAGTGGGCGAGCGCCGGTTGCTTTGGCAACATCGTTAAAAATTTTCTTGCCAATTTCACCATTAAGGACTTTTGTCATATGCTCATAACCACTGAAAGTATATACAGCACCCAGCATTGACAGGTAGGGTACGAATTCAGCATTCCAGCTGGCGGATGTATACGCTAAATCAAGAGTCCCGCGCCTTACCGCCGCCAGTTCTGCCTCCTGGGAAAAGAGCTGGCCTGAATGGTAAACATCGACGTCCATCGTCCCATTGGATATCTTTTTCAGTGTCATCTTGAACACCTGCATTGCCCGTGTGTGTGCGTCACCCGGCACACTTACCGATGAGAAAGTCAGAGTGACATTCTCTGCGGCAAAAGAGCTTGAAACGGTTAGCAGCAGAATGGTAATGACAGACAACATTTTCATTTTCATACTAATCTCCTTTTTGTTTGAATTTTTCTTCTAGAATGACTGGTTACTGTTTCATGAGTAAATTTTCACGATACATTTATCCCCAATCAGTTGGGCTGCCTGGAAGAGCAGCACTATTAAACCTTCAGGCCACCTTGCAAAATTGCCTTTCCATCCAATCTCTGCGTTATACTAAAAAATTTATCTTCGGAATATCACGTATATGCCTGTGGTAAAATTTTTATCATGCCTTGATTTTGAATAAAAATCCTAATTTTGCAAGGAAGCCTTCATATGGTATCTGTTATTTTCGAATGATCAGTTTCGGTGCTATAACTTCATGTTTGATTACTTTTTTGCCAGCCAGCATATCACTTATCATTTCAAAGGCTGATTGTGCCATTTTGTGTGTGTTCTGCCTTACTGATGGTATATTGAATGACAGGTAATCCAGAAAAGGGTGATCGTCATAGGTGCCGATTCGTAATGTTTCAGGTGACCACTCTGCGATGTCTTTTATATATTTTAATGTCCCTTCGAGAAGAGTAAGGGATGCAGTGAACAGTCCGTCTACTATTTCGGAGCTATCAGCAAGTACTTGTCCCGCTAATTCATATCCGGACAATAAAGTATAATTTTTCTGGTGCACTATTGAAGAATCATAAGAAATGGAATTGGCTTCAAGAGCGTCCTGGTATCCCCGAAGCCTGTTTTTACTCGTAGATAAGTGTTCCATTCCTCCGAGATAACCAATTTTCTGCGAGCCGGTTTTACACATATGATCTATCAGATCATATGCTCCCTGATAGTTATCGCTGGCAACCCAGGAGATATTTTCACTTTCGACACGACGGTCAATATAAACAACGGGGATATCAAGATTGAGGATATCCTTGGTAATCTGCTCTTTTCTCATGACGCTGGCAATAATCAACCCGTCAACACGCCTGGCATGAAGGTTGTTTATCACCGTGAATTCGGTTTTCTCTTTATCGTCAGAACAGCCAATAAAGACCTGGTAGTCAAACTTGCGTGCCAGTGCTTCGATTTCGTAGGAAAGCTGAGAAAAAAACCAGTTTCTCAGGTCGGGTACAACCAGACCTATGGTCTGGGTTTTTTTTAATCTGAATCCTCTGGCATACTGGTCTGGTGTGAATTTCTTGTCCTTAACAATAGCGAGAATTTTCTTCTGGGTTTTTTTACTGATGCGGTATGCTTCTCCCCGCCCGTTAATAACCAGACTTACGGTTGTTTTGGAGACGCCGGCAATATCGGCAATTTCACTTATTTTTATACCCATCGTCTGTTTTTACTTAACTGTCTTAAAATATGCTAAATCGTTTCAGCAAGCTAAACCAATTTAGCAGCAGCTGATTTTATTGTCAACTAAAAATATCCTCGGTTTGCACTCTTTTTAGCAAAGACTGGCAACTGTCCAGGACCTCGTAAGGAGACGGAAGAGCTGCTCCTCAATGAGGTGGGGGTAGATTTTTTTCAATAGTTTGATTTTTATGAATTAATCCTGCATAATATTACCAGAGGATTAATGCGTGTTTGAAACTCGCTGAAATCAAACAATTAATTGACTCAACCGGACTATATGAAAACCATACTGATAATTGAGAATGACCACACAGAGATGAGAAGGGTTATGGGTCTCTGCAGCCGCAGTTCCCAGGGGCTTGCCATCCTGACGGCAAAGGATGAAAAAAATGGTCGTCTGATTCTCTCCGATAAATGTGTTGACCTGGTTATCTGCGGCACCTCATTCCCTGGCTCATCAACCTGTGCGGTTCTTAAAAGGATCATTCTGGGTTTTCCCTATATCCCTTTGATCGCAATAGCTCCCCCTGATACTATCGATAAATCAGATCTTCTTTCACTGGGGGTCAGCGCGGTCTATGAAAATCCTCTGAACGGTAAGATTCTCGTTGAAAAGCTGGCAGAACTTATAGAACGTTCATCCATTGGTACAATAAACGGTATTCCTACACATTCGTTTCTCCAGATGCTTGAAAGTGAGGGTAAATCCTGTACTCTTAAAGTTGAGGGTAACAGAAATGCGGGCTTCATTTTTATAAAAAATGGTATCCCTGTCGATGCTGAGACTGGAGTGATTTCCGGGAAAAAAGCAATCTATGAAATTATCTCCTGGGAAGATGTTACCCTTGAAATTAAATTTTATAACGGCCAGCGAGATCGCAGGATCAATAAACCGCTGATGTCTCTAATTATGGAGGGGCTTCGTCTGAAGGACGAGCGTGACAGCGGTAACAGAGAAAAACCGTCTGTAGCTAAACCTCAGCATAAATTGAAGAAGGTCTCAACTGCCGGTCAGCGGCTTGCCCTTGAGTTTGGCCTGAGTCTCAAACTCGAGTTTGAGTCTCTTGACTCCGGTTTTGACAGTTCTCTGGCCGGCATGGTACCGGAAAAATGTATCATTGTTGCTACTCCTCCCAACTTTATTTTTACTGATACACCCCTTGAAAAGGGTTCTGCAATTCTTGTTAAATACAGGTATATGGGGAAGCTCTGTCTGTTTAACAGCAGGTTGCTCCGGGCAATCGACACCCCGCAGCATCTGCTTTTTCTTGAGTATCCTGAAGTTATTCATTATCACGAAATGCGCAAAACCGTCCGAACTGCTACTTATATCCCCTGTGCCGTGAAACTTCCCGGTCAGCAGCAATTTTTCGGGGCCTTTGTTGATTTGAGCAGCTCCGGAGGCCTGTGCCGGATTAAGACCCGGAATAACAAGGAGCTGCCTGAAGTTAAAATCACAGAAGAGGTCGAATTAAATTGTCTCCTTCCCGGACTAAAGGGAGAACAACAGTTCAAAGGTATTATCCGAAATGTGAGGAAAAGCATTCAGGATGTTCATCTCGGTATTCAATTTGCTCAACTTCCTCCTCATCTCAGTGATGCAATTGAGTCCTTCCTTTCTCCCGCCAAGTAACTCCCGCACTGATACAGTGTCGTACTACCCTGTAATATAAGCACTTTTGATGTAATAAATAAAAAATTGGAATGCAATTTGGGGGAATCTGGTGTATTGGTTTTCCTGTAGGTGATAATCTATATTATTACTACACCATCCCTTTGATGGGCTTATGCGTCTCTATGGAAGAGTTAGGGGTAAGTATGTGGAGAAAAATTCCATGGTGCAAACAACAACGGAGGAAATTATGAGCAGGAAAGGATTATTTGCGTGTGTGCTGGTTCTGGGACTTATTTTAGGAGCAGGCATGGCAGGAGCAGAAAAGATGACTTTTTTCAGGATTGGAACGGGGGGTACCGGTGGCACATATTATCCCATCGGCGGCCTTCTCTCCCATTGTATCTCTAATCCGCCGGGATCGAGACCCTGTGATAAGGGTGGCAGCTGTGGTGTCCCGGGTCTGGTTGCCATAGCACAGTCGGCCAATGGCTCGGTAGCCAATATCAACGCCATTAAGTCAGGCGTGCTGGAGTCAGGTTTTTCCCAGTCTGATGTTGCGTACTGGGCGTACACCGGAACCGGAATTTTTGAGAAGAAGGGGCCTGTCAAAGATCTGCGTGCACTGGCCAATTTATATCCGGAAACCATTCATCTGGTAGCCCGTAAAGGGGCAGGGATAAAATCGGTGAAAGATCTCAAGGGCAAACGTATTTCCATGGATGAACCCGGCTCGGGGACCCTGGTGGATGCGCGGATTATTCTTGAGGCGTATGGTCTCACTGAAAAGGATGTCAAGGCGGATTATATCAAGCC
>JAFDME010000218.1 GCA_019306075.1 Deltaproteobacteria bacterium
GACGGGGATAGATCCCGCAAGCAGCACTATTTTTCAGAAGAACGTATTCATACTTTATCCATCAAGAAAAGTCAATTTAAAAAAATATCTTCACATGAGAATCAGCTCTTTCGTGCCTGCTCCTTCAAGACTTCATGCCCAGACAAACTCATATTATAGCACCTAAACGACCATATTCAAGGCGGCAGCTTACTTTTCCACACTTTCCTTTGGATTTTAGTACTTTACTCCGTAAAAGCTGTAAAGAAAAACAGGTAAGCACCCTTAAAAACCAGAGCATAAACTCCGACTCCGAGAAATTGAAGAAGGGTATTTAACCATAAAACTAAGTAGATACCTCCAAAGTACTTACTTGCAGCTTGTCTGCGTTAGTACCTGACTCCAGAACTTTTTTAATAAAAAACAGGTGAGCGAAGATTCCGGGAAACTGGGTAATGTATTTTGAAATTATGTGACTATTTATGCTACCAAGGTACTTATCCAATCATTTTAAAATTCCGATTTATTCGGGTTAATTGGTTACACTATGTTTAAAAAGAGATCCAGTGGGGTTCTTTCCCACATCAGCTCCCTTCCCTCCCCCTTTGGAATTGGAGATATAGGGCCCTCCAGCTGGCAATTCATCGACTTTCTCGTTCTCTGCGATCAATCCTGCTGGCAATTTCTTCCGACAAATCCAACAAACAGTTTTTTTGATGACTCACCCTATATGAGCATCTCCGCCTTTGCCGGATCACCTTTGCTTATCTCTCCGGATCTCCTGCTCGCAGAGGGGCTTATTTCAGAAACGACTCTACGGGACCATCCTGATTTTTCACCATATACGACTGACTTCCCGGCTGTAAGAAAATATAAAACGGGTCTTCTTGAGAAAGCATATCTCAATTTTCACTCCGATTCCGCACCCGGTTATCGCTCTTTTCTGAAAAAAAAGGAATACTGGCTAGATGATTATACCTCTTTTATGACCCTGAGGGAAAAATATGGTGACAGTGAGTGGAGGAAATGGCCGGCAACGAAATGGAAAAAAGAAGCATTGCTGCAATTTCTTGCGGACAACGGGGACAGAGTTAATTACTACCGCTTTGAACAGTATATTTTTTTCAGTCAATGGGATCTCCTGCAAAAACACGCGCGAAAAAACAATATCGCTCTTTTTGGTGATCTGCCGATATATGTGGCCTTTGACAGCGCAGATGTCTGGGCACACAGGGATATTTTCTCCCTCAACCGAAAAACATTCAAACCTGCCAGGGTATCAGGAGTTCCACCCGACTATTTCAGCAAAACAGGGCAGCGATGGGGAAACCCTCTCTACAGATGGAACCATAAGGACCAGACAGTACAGAACAATCTTCTTTCCTGGTGGACGCAGAGACTTTCATCACTTTTTGAGCTGGTTGATATCGCCCGTATCGACCATTTCCGCGCCTTTGAATCATACTGGGCAATACCCGAGGAGAAAAAGACAGCGGTCGAAGGAGAATGGCTTAAAGGGCCCGGCATAAAATTTTTCGAGAGCATCAGTGCAGAGCTTGGAACACTGAACATAGTTGCTGAAGATCTCGGCATAATAACTCCGGCAGTTGAACAGTTAAGGGATGATCTTCACTTCCCCGGGATGAAGGTGCTGCAGTTTGGCTTTGACGGCAATCCGGACAACAGTCACCTGCCGCACAATTTCACCAGTCCCTACTCTGTCACCTATACAGGAACCCATGACAACGACACCACACTGGGCTGGTATCTCAGCGATCAGCTGGATGACAGCCTGCGCAGAACCATCAAAAAAACTGTCAACAGAGATCTCCATGACAGCAGCCGGATCCACCGCGACCTTATCTATCTCGCCCAGTCATCAATCAGTATGTTAACCATTATCCCCCTCCAGGATATCCTCGGTTTTGGCAGCGACTGCAGGATGAACACTCCTGGCGTGGCTGAAGGAAACTGGAAGTGGCGATGCAGTAGAAAATTTCTGACATCTGATATTGCCGAAACCCTTAAATCCTCCACTCGTCTTTTCGGCAGAGGGAGAAAAGTACAGGCCAAAACAAACTATTGACATCATTCCACCAGTCAGTTATAAAACTCCCACGCTGGCCCCATCGTCTAGCGGTCAGGACACCGGCCTCTCACGCCGGGAACAGGGGTTCGATTCCCCTTGGGGTCACCAGGAAAATTCAAGCACTTGGCTCATTCGGGTTGGGTGCTTTTTTTGTTTCTGGGTGCATAAAGGGTGGAAATGGACGCACCCACCCTCAGTGCCTGAGCGTGTCAAAAGAGGAAACTGGAAAAACTCAATCGATTCGATACCAGTTTTTATATGAAAATCATAATATGAAGTCGCCCTGAGAGACCGCCGTACTGGTCACCTGAAACCGAGTCACGAATTAGAAGGCCCCTGCGCCATCATCCGGAGCCTGCAGAATAACCAGAAGAGAGTATCTGTCATCGGCATAAAAGATTTCCTGTATGCCGGCAAGTTCCTTTACATTTTTTTTCAGTTCCTTCTCAGCTGATTTTTTATCAAACCGTCCCGTATAGGCCGGGTCATAGTCTTTTAAAGAGATTTTTTTATTCGGATTTGCGATCAGTTTATCTAAGTCAATTTTCATTATTGAATCCTCTCGCGGGTAAAAACGGGAAAAAACATTGTCCATGGAAACTTCTTTTTAAATTCAACAGAAACTTCCATGTCTGCTGTCATCTCTACCTTACAGGTAAACATATCTGCACAGGCAGGCACACTCCATTGGACAACTCCTCTACCGTCCATCACTTGAGCTGTCAGCGTAACCAGAGTGTTTTTGGGAAATTTCCCGGAGCAGGTTTCTCCACAATCAACCCCAACCGGATCGCTAGTGACCACCCCGACAATTGTACCGGAAATTTTCACAGTCAAAAGATAGTCTGACAAAGGGAACACTGAAC
Organism: Deltaproteobacteria bacterium; assembly: GCA_019306075.1. Lineage (GTDB taxonomy): Bacteria > Desulfobacterota > Desulfobulbia > Desulfobulbales > Desulfocapsaceae > Desulfomarina. The sequence goes on from JAFDME010000218.1 coordinate 2,935, forward strand.
TGTCATTATCGTCTTCATCAACAGCTGACGATATGAGTTCAACCGACGCCTTATACCCAACCGGTCGGATGCAGTTTTCCATATCTGTTGTTCCATCGGAATAACCATCATTATCAGCATCTTTGTACCAGACCTGTCCCGGATAGGCGTTGAGATCATTATCATCACAATCAGTATTGTCCTCCCCATAACCAGCGGGAGAATCACACAATTCCAGAGAATCATCCGGATTGCCGAAACCGTCTCCATCATTGTCCCGGAACCAGAGAGGGGTAACTCCCTCGTCAATCTCTGTATTACAATTATTATCAATCCCATCACAATCTTCGGCAGCACCGGGATAAATATCTGCCCGGGTATCATCACAGTCAATACTGTCAGACAAAAGCTCGGCAGCGGTCTTATATCCAGCCAGCCGCATGCAGCTATCCATATCTGTTGTCCCATCGGAATAACCGTCATCATCACCATCCCTGTACCAGGTCTGGCCTGGATGAGTGTCGAGATCAGTATCATCACAGTCACTGTTATCTGATGAATACCCATCCGGCTGAAAACTGGACAATAAACTTGCCGTTGCATCTCCAAATCCGTCACCATCAGCATCCCGGAAATATTTAAGGGGAGTAAAATCAACAAGAATACTTTCAAGTCCCAGATCGGTCTCAAAAATTACTGGCTGAAATAGATTACCTCCGGAAAAAGATATCTCTGCAGATCCGGTATCTGTTATGGGAATCGCGTAACCACCGGAGTCAGAGGTTATGGAAAAATAGTTACCGAGGCTTGGAGCAACGGTCAAGCCGCCATGTCCCTCCCCGGGGTCATAGATTCCATTTCCATTAAAATCGGTCCAGACGGTGCCGACAATAAAGGTATTATAATGATCCGCTTCCAATTCATAGGCCTCCGCATAATTTCCGGTGGTGACAAACGGTCCTACCTCCTTCCCCAAGGCAGGATCGACTGGAACTGAGGCAATACCAACATTCATATAATTGGCGCTTATAGCCATAAGTGCCTGCCGATGTCCCCGGGGATCCTGCATTCCGTCACCAGCGGCGGAACGCCCCCAGTCAATATTGAATCCGGCATGTGCACTCAGACCGCTCAGTGAGTAGGAATAAACAACACCACTCCAGGCTCTATAGAAAAACCCGGATTCATCGACTTCATTACTCTGGCCATCATGGTCCTGTGCGTCACGCTCAATAAGATCTTCAGAATGCAGCCGCGCCGCCTCATAAAGCCTCCGATCAAAAACTGCCGGAGGTTTTGCAGCAATTGCCGCAAATTCAGCCTTCAGCTGATCCGGATCAATTCTCCAGCCGTCCCTGCCCCAACTGACGTCGGGATCTGATTCAGTCGCAAGCCATATCCCCTCTTCTGTTGGATTTGACCGCGCCCTGTTCACAAACCAAAGCTGCTGCTGCTCCATTCCATTGGGATGCTCTCCGTCTTCGGTCTTATGGAAAATCCATTCGATTGATCCGGATTTTGATAATCTTCCTGGTATCGTCGCCCGGGACTCGGGTAAATCACGGTATTGCACTGGAGGATTCGGCTCAGGGAACGTCATACCGGAAACCACGGCAGCAGTAAAAATAACGGAGAAGGATACAAGTGCGAGCAGAAGCCGGTGGATCATGATTTTTATCTGCTGCCCCTGCATAACTATACAATCTCCCCCTGCACCTGAAGTATCCTCCATAAGACTCAACTTTGACAATCAGTTCTTTGACGAGGTAAGATACAGTATAGTGAGAATGAATACCAGATCTTTCACCTCAGCAACTGCAAAGGATCAGCCTTGATATGACGGAGTCCAACCAATGAAAATTTCCTTCCTTTTCACGCTGTTACTTATCTTCAACTCTATTCACGCAGAGGCCGCTGTCAACCGACCGATCCTTAAATGGAAATATGGGGGCTGCTATTCATCCTGGTGTGAGACCGGCTGGTATTCCTCCCCTGCTGTTGCGGATCTGGATAATAACGGAACTTTTGAAGTGATAGGTTCCGCTTACTCAGTTGCCGCTTTAAAGGGCACCACCGGAGAACTGATTTGGCGTGTGGATTCCGGAAAAGACCGAAACAGCCCACCTGGATACAGTCATCGAACCTGGCCGGGAATATGGGTGACTGATGTAGACGACGATGGTATGGATGAAATTATTACAGCACATAGTGGCGGTTATGTTTCCGTCTACAACAACCGGGGGTATTTTAAACCTGGCTGGCCAAAGCGGCCGACTACCAATGAACTGAGGGGACTGGTTGTAAATGACATTGACATGGATGGCACTGCTGAAATCATTGTTACCGGTGCCACCTACAATCAGACCAATACCTGGGTTTTTGAGCATACCGGTGAACTCCGGTCCGGCTGGCCTCAGCTCAACAACAGTTCCGGTTCCGCCTATGGGGTTTTTAACGATAACGCATGG
>JAFDME010000219.1 GCA_019306075.1 Deltaproteobacteria bacterium
CTTTTGTATCAAAATTTGTGACTATTTTATCAAGGATTCCTATATCAAGGGGTCCCGAATCAAGCCCACCTTTCTGGACAAGCTTAAGATCGCTGATAATAAATTTAAGCCACTCAACCTCAACCTGCACCCTGTGCTTTATCAACCCGTACTCAGAAAAAATTTCAGCCAGTTCATGGGTTAACCCGGCATATCGTCCATCCAGGGCACCAATTGCTTTTATCGTTGTCATAACCACTCCGCCTTAAAACCAACATTATAAACTAAATATTTAAAATTATTTGACATTAAGTATCAAATTAATTATTTTTCCACCACTGCCCAAGCACGTATACAAATAACAAATTAATAACAAATTAACAACAAATTAACATAAGTTCAAAAGGATAGCCCACCGCCCATGTTTTTTTCTGATCAATTAATTACCATTATTATACTGTCGACGCTGATAATCGGCTATTTAATCGACAGTCTGGCAGAGTATATGAACATTAAACACCTGAGTCCGCAACTGCCGGATGAATTTTCAGATGTTTATGACACTGCAAAATATGCGAAATCCCAGCATTACCTGAAGGTCAACACAAGGTTTGGATTCATCACTTCCAGTTTCGATCTGCTACTTTTGCTTACCTTTTGGTTTGGGGGAGGATTTGGCATTCTGGATAGCTTTGTCAGGGGCCTTGGACAAAACACAATTATATCCGGTCTTTTATTCATTGGGCTTCTGCTGTTTTTAAAGCTTTTGGTTTCTTTGCCTTTCAACTTGTATGCAACATTTGTCATCGAAGAAAAATTTGGATTTAACAAAACAAGCAAAAAATTATTTTTCACAGATCTTGCCAAGTCCATTCTTTTGACCATAATTTTAGGAGGCATTTTTTTGTCCCTGATCCTCTGGTTTTTTGAATCCTTCGGCCCCTTGGCCTGGTTCTTCTGCTGGATGGCAAGCATACTTTTTATCATGGCAATACAATACATTGTTCCCACCTGGATCATGCCTCTATTCAACAAGTTCACTTCCCTGGAGAAGGGTCCTTTAAAGGAAGCCATTCTCAGCTATGCCGGGTCAATTGATTTTTCACTATCCCATATTTTTGTCATGGACGGGTCAAAAAGAAGCGGCAAATCCAATGCATTCTTTACAGGTTTTGGAAAAAATAAGCGTATTGTACTTTTTGACACCTTGATTAAACAGCAGAGTGTTGAGGAGCTGGTTGCAATTATTGCCCATGAAATGGGACACTTCAAAAAAAAACATATTGCCAAACGGCTTGTAATCAGCATCATTCAGATGGGGATCATTTTTTTCCTCATATCGCTTTGCATATCCAAAGAAGGACTGTTCCACGCATTTTTTGTAGATAATGTTTCCATCTATGCCGGTTTGATATTCTTTGGCCTGCTCTTTTCCCCCATTGATATGTTTCTCTCCCTTATCATGCAGGCTTCATCCCGCAAGGATGAATATGAGGCAGATAGGTTTGCTGCAATGACTACCCGGGACAACGATTCCCTTGTAAAGGCATTAAAAAAATTAAGCGCCCACAATTTAGCAAACCTGACTCCCCACCCTTTTTATGTTTTTTTAAACTATTCCCACCCGCCGGTCCTAGAAAGAATTCGAGCGTTGAAAGAAATAACTCCATGAGCCGGTTGCTTGTTACTGCAGACATACATGGCAGCATAAATTCCTGGCTAACCATAAAGGAATTAATGGAACCTACCGATGTTCTTGTGATTGCAGGGGATCTTTTTGATACCCGTTACGGCAATTACTCCCATCCCGATTTTCAACCTGACTTTATTAAACAGGGAATACAAAATATATCCCAGAAATTTTATTATGTTTATGGTAATTGCGACCTGCCGTTGTTTTTTCCAGGATATGGGTCAGCATGTGAATTCAAAGCATTTAAAAAAAAAATTTATTTACACCACGGCCATGGGAACAGTATCATTCCTGGGGATACCGATATTATCATTTCCGGCCACACCCACCGATGCTCTCTTGAAAAAAAAGAAAAACAAATCTTTATGAATCCCGGGACCATCACAAACCCGAGAAATAACTTATACTCATATGGTATCATTGATAAATTCCAGGCCAGAATTTTAGATTTAAAAACTGGAGATATCCTCAACGCAATTAATCTTTAGGACTGCAAATCGTCATGAGTTAGCTTTACTTCCAATGGGATTAACCCTGGTAACAGGTCCTATTTTTTCAATTCTATCATGATTTTGTTCACTGCGGATTCTTGCATTCATTGTCTTTTTAAGGGCCATGTACGTCATAAAATTGTCATAGGGATGAATTTGTAAATCCAGAGGTTGAGTTCGTGCTCCCCGGGGATGCGCCCTGAAAACCCGGCCTTTTTTCTTACTTTTTTTTCTGCTTTTTTTATCAACCAAAGCCCCTGGGTTGAGGGTGTTTAAAATTGTGGCAAACCGGACCGCCTGCCCTGTTCTATTTACCCGCTGTGCTTTTGGTTTCAATGGCTGTTTAACCGAAGAACTTGTCCGAGTGCCTCTTTTCTTACTAACTTTTAATTTAATCTCTCTTTTGAGAATCTTGAAAATATCCCGAAACCAGGGATCGGTTTTGACCTTTTTTTTCCGGAAAGAAGACGGAATACCGGTTGATTCTTTATGTGGTGCTGAGCTTGATGAAACCAACAAGGGCACCAGAAAATGAAATGCCTGGTTAATTTGTTTCATCCGGTCAGTTCGATCAGCCCGGTTCTTTCGGGCCTCTGCATCTACATCCCGAATTTCATCAACCACAGACTGGCCTGGGAAAGGCAGGTCTTGTTTAGATAAATTCTCGTTGGACATATCTTGGTTGGACAGATCTTGGGGATACCGGTCAGGATGGTATTTTTTAGCCAGGTCCCTAAAAGTTTTTTTTGCCTGGGCCAGGGATACCCCGGGCTTAAGCCCAAGTATTTTAAGCGCAGTTTTCTGGTTCATTCCCATAAAAATACGCCCCAATGCCCGTCAAAGTCAAGGCAATTTGATAGACAATTATTTGAAAAATATAAAATGAAGTGATACATTACTCCCATCAACCCATAAAAGGAGATCCCATGACCCACAGCGGCTTTGCTCCCATACAAATTGGAAAAGACCCGGACCTTGATGCCTGGTTTACTGTTTTTTTTCTTGAGAACCATATTGACCCCTTTGCCTATCCAACAAAAGTCAGTACCCTGGAACAGATTGAATTTATGGTCTATCCTGAAAATAATGAACGCTTTTATCCCTGTTCTGACAAAATGTTTGGCGCCATCATGTCCAGAAAATATCCCAACTTCCTTAAAAAAGAATACCAGCGAATCTATGACAAAATCATTCAACTGGTGGATGATGTCATTGACTCGAACTATGACCGACAATTTTTAAAATCCCTGATAAAAATCAAATATGACCATGAGATAGAAACGGGTCTTTTGATTCCTTCCCGGCTTGAAAAAAGGCTGTATAAAATTTTCTTAAGCAGAACCCACATAGAAAACCCGTACTTTGATGAAAAGAAAAAGGAAAACAACCGGGCAAAGAAACTGTTAACTTCTGAAACATTTAAAAAAGCCTTGAACCAGATAAACGGTTCCATAGAAGACATGGACAATCTGTCTTTGTCTGAACTGAGGAAAAAAATAAAGGAAATTGAATTTCATCGACTTTTAAGCCTCTTGTCCGCCTCCCATTTATGGAGGTGTGAAAATTTTAAAATACCCACCTTGTCCCAGATAAGAGAAATTTTCAACACCAGAATTACGGGAAACGGGATGACCCGCCTGACAGAACTGATCCATACCCCAAAAAGTAAAATTCTCTGGCTTGTGGATGAATCCGGCGGCGTGGTGGTGGATCTTTTCATCGCCAATTTTTTAGCGGATCTGGGACACATCGTTATCCTGGCAGTTAAAGAGACGCCATTTTTCAAAAAAATATCCCTGACCGATACCCGAACAGACCCGGCATTAACAAAATCCCTTGAAACAGCCCATTTTATCCATGAAAAAACCATAAGTAAAAACAAGCTTGTCCAACGCCTCAAACAAAATGAAAATATCTATGTGATCTCCGACGGCACCAAGGAGACATTAAATCTACTGCTGACATCCACCACCTTTTCCCGTATTTTCAAGGAGGTAGACTGCGTGATTTCAAGGGGAAAGGAACAGAAAAACCGTCTCATCAACACCCATTTTCAATTCACCAGGGACATCATCAATATCAGTGAGGAAAAAGAAGGGCTGTCCATCACTTTTAAACCCAGGCACCCTGAGTTTATAAACTTTTCCCACACAGGTCTTGAAGAAAAGGCAAACAAAATCATAGATCAAATGAAATCAGCAAAATCCAGGAACATGACCGTGATGTTTTACAGCGGCATCATCGGCTCCATACCCGGGAAAATTGATGTGGCCAAAGAGATCATGGGCCTTTTCATTCAAGATTTAAACCAGCTATCTGCCGACCTGTTTATTATCAACCCTTCCAAATATTATGAGCCGGGCATGGATGCTGATGATCTGATGTATATGTGGGAAATTGTCCAGAGAAGCGGCTATATCGATATCTGGCGCTTCCAGACTGCAGACGATATCACAGATAGTTTTGCCCTGATGAACCAAAAAGTTCCCCCGGAATGGATTGGTAAGGACTCAACCTACAGCACCGGCTGCACAAAAGAGATGAGGATTGCCCAGGATGTCCAGAAAAAAAACACAGAGATGCAGCTCATCGGCCCCTCGCTGGATAAATTCATGCGGCGGAATGAATACGGGGTGGGCTCCATGTATGACCAGCGCCTGGCCGATATATAATTACCCTTTAATACTGTCCAGGGCACAATTAAATACATCCAGGGCGTGGGCTGCACAATGTTTTTTTACAGGCAAAATTTTTAAATGACCATGAACCGGTCACAATTTGGTAGCATTTTTGAGGGGTGAGGATTGAAGGATGGCGCGCCTGGAGAGATTCGAACTCCCGACCCCCTGATTCGTAGTCAGGTACTCTATCCAGCTGAGCTACAGGCGCGCAAACAACCCAGAGTATATAACAGGGTTTTTTGAAGATTTCAAGTATTTTTGTTTTCGATGATTATAGAACTTTTTATAAAATTCTCCGTATAATAATTGACCTTGGGAAAAAAGACTTATATAAGTGTAGGTTGGAATATGAATGATGAATTTTACATGATGCTTGCCATAGAGGAGGCACAAAAAGCTGAAGAGATAGATGAAGTCCCGGTGGGAGCTGTCATTGTGGATGAGCATAACCAGGTGATCGGGCAGGGATTTAACAGGCCCATCTCAATGAATGATCCCACAAGTCATGCTGAAATAAATGCCTTGCGAATG
>JAFDME010000220.1 GCA_019306075.1 Deltaproteobacteria bacterium
ATCACCAGCCTGGGTTTCAATAATCGGCAGGGCCGTAAGAGAACCGGCACCAAGTTCATCGTTCACCTTGGAGGCGCGCTCAAGCAGACGGGAGTGATTAAAGAAAATATCACCGGGGTAGGCCTCACGCCCCGGAGGACGTCTGAGCAGGAGAGAAAGCTCACGATAGGCAACCGCCTGCTTGGAGAGATCATCGTAGATAATCAGGGCATGCTGACCATTGTCACGGAAATATTCACCCATTGAGCATCCGGCAAAAGGGGCGATATACTGCATCGGCGCGGGATCGGAAGCACAGGCTGAAACAACAGTAGTATACTCCATGGCGCCATGTTTACGAAGAGCTTCAACAACCAGGGCAACGGTCGATTTCTTCTGACCGACAGCAACATAGATACAGTGAATGTCACTGTTCTTCTGAGCAATAATTGCGTCAACACAGAGAGCGGTTTTACCGATCTGGCGATCACCAATCACCAGTTCCCGCTGCCCCCTTCCAACCGGAGTCATGGCATCTACAGCCTTGGCGCCGGTATAGCATGGTTCATGAACACCTTTTCTTGCAATAACACCGGGAGCGAGTACCTCAATTTTGGAAGAGAGTTCGGCATTAATCGGCCCGAGTCCATCAATCGGCTTTCCAAGACCGTCAACAACACGGCCTTCCATTTCAGGCCCTACAGGAACCTCGGCAATCTTGCCGGTACGCTTAACAATATCGCCTTCCTTGATCCTGCTGACATTGCCAAGTACGGCGCAGCCGACATTATCAGCTTCCAGGTTCAGAGCCAGCCCCATAACACCTCCGGGAAACTCCAGAAGCTCCATGGCCATACAGTTCTGAACACCATAGACCCGTGCGATACCGTCACCAACAGAAATAACGGTACCAGTTTCGTTGAGGTCAATACTGGTTTCGTACTCCCCGATCTGGTCTTTAATAATTTGACTTATTTCTTCGGCTTTGATCTGCATCTATTCTCTCCCCTTAATGGAATCTTTTAAACCTGCAAGCTGGGTCTTTATGCTGCCATCCAACACCAGATCACCAACTTTGGCGATAACACCCCCAATAATTGATGGATCAACGCTCGTAGTCAGCTCTACCTTCTTGCCTGTTAACTTTTCTAATGTAGCCTGAACACGTTGCTGTAATTCGTCACTCAACTCGATCGCTGAAATGACACTGCCATGGCTGATATTTTTTTCCTCATCCACCATGGTTTTATATTCTTCTGCAATTTCCGGCAGAATTTCAGCTCGTTTCTTCTCCACCAGGAGATTCAGAAAGTTGCTCATTACCGAATCAACGCCCATTGAACTGATCATTCCGGCCATCACTTTTTCCCTGACATCCAGAGGGTAAAGAGGATTAGTGAGAGCATCAATGACCTCGGGGTTGGATTCAAACAACCCTGCAACACCGGCAAGTATGTCGTTATACTCCTCATATTTCCCCTGTTCCTGGCCTACGGTAAAAACAGCCTTGGCATATCGTCGTGCGAGGATTGTCTGTTTCACTGTACCGCCCCCACTTTAACTAAATAGTCATCTATAATCTTGACCTGATCATCATCGGTAAGATTTTTAACAATCAGCTCTTCAGCCATCAAAGCAGCTTGATCGGCGACTTCATCTTTGAGAGAGCGGCGTGCTTCGGTTATCTCGTTCTGGATTACCATTTCTGCAGAACGTTTGATGTCCTCGGCTGCCATCTCAGCTTTCTCAATAATTTTTTTCTTCTCAATTTCCGCCTGCGCAACCGCCCGGTCAACAATGGTATCAATTTCAGACTCAACGTTGGCGAGCTTCACCTGGAAGGCATCATAGGACTGCTCAGCGTCAGCACGCTTCTGCTCCAATCCTTCGATCTCTTCCCTGATCTGCGTTCGCCTTGAAGCAAGACCAGCGCCGATGGGTTTGGCTCCAAACTTAACCAGGATAATCATCAGAGCTATAAAATTGACAATCCTCCAGCCCAGATCCTTGAGTTTTGCAGCAGAAAGACTTCCTCCGCCATGCTCAGCAGCAGCGGCATCGCCGTGGGATCCTTCAACAGCATGTCCCGCATCAACTGCAGCAGCATGCGAATCAGCCGCCGGTGCATGAGACGACTGTCCGGAGGCAAAAGCCGTCCCCAGAGATAAGCCGAACCAAAGTGCTAACGTAGCCAGGCTCAAAATCCCGGCAAATTGTTTCACTCCTCTCATTGTTAGAGACTCCTCCCCAGAATTTTCCCTGCCATATCAGTTGCAAACCCGTCAAGACCGGCCTGCAGCTCTTTCCTGGCATTCTCGACCTGAGATCTGATTTCGGCGAGATTCTCCTCTTTGCCGGCATCAGCCTCCGCCTTGATAGCTGCGAGTTTTTCATCCCCGGCTGCCTGGGCGCCTGCCCTTGCACTATCAAGTGCTGCTTTCGCCTTGCCGGATGCCTTAGCCATTTTTGCATCTACTTCTTTTTGCCGGAGTTCCGCCTTTTTCTCAAAATCGGCAACCTCCCCCCGCATTCCCTGCAGTTTTTCAGATCGTTTCATCAGGATTTCTTTTACAGGCTTGTAAAGAATCGCATTGAGAAGAAACATGAGAACAATCATGTTTATGATCTGAATCACTAAGGTAATATCCATCGTAATCATGTTGATAGCTCCTGATTAACTTAGATAATAAAAAAAACTTAACATCCATTAGAAAAACGGATGATGACCACTAGCCGGGCACGACTGTAAAAAATACAAAGACAGAGAAAATCGTGAATGCGCCAAAAAAGAATGAACAGTCATTCATAATTGGAGAAATTTTTACCGCAAATATATTACGATGTCAACCAATTTATGTATATCACCATTCTGTGGAGAGTTTTTATATAAAAGTGATAGACTCCTACGGAAGGAGAACAAATCAGAGAGGTGTCAGCACCGCAGTAAAAGTGCAGACACCTTATTTCTATTCTCTGCCCGACAGTATCTCTGACACCAGCCGCGGTATCGATCTGATGGCCTCATCCAGTTTATCCACCATGGGCCCGCCCGCCTGCGCCATATCCGGTCGGCCTCCGCCTTTTCCGCCAACAATTTTTGCGACCCGGTTGACAAGATCACCCGCCTTCACCCGTTCGGTCAAATCGTCACTCACTATAGTCAGAAGGGCCACCTTACCTTTAATGCTCCCTCCGAGAACAGCGATTCCCGATTTCATGGTATCTCTGACCTTATCACCAACCTCCCGTAATGTTTTCGGGCTGTCCAGTGGAATTTTCGAAGCGACCACCTTAATACCGTCCACAGTCACACTGCTCTCCATCATGGCTGCAAGATCAGAACCGGCCAAACTTGCAGCGAGGTCTCCTACCTGTTTTTCAAGTGATTTCTGCGCTTTCAGCAGGGTCTGCAACTTGGCAGTAATACCACCGCCGCTGACATTTAAAATTAAAGCAATCTCCTTTTCCCGCTGATAGATAGCCTGAATATCGGCAAAGGCTGCATTTCCTGCGAGAGCCTCTATTCTTCTTACTCCGGCGGCAATGCCGCTTTCTGAAAGGATTTTAAAGGTGCCGATCTCACCGGAGCTGCCGACATGAGTCCCGCCGCACAGCTCCTTGCTAAAATCAGACACGGATACAACCCGCACTGCGTCTTCGTATTTTTCACCAAACAGTGCCGTTGCCCCATCCTTTATCGCCTCTTCCCTGTCAACGATTCTAGTGATAATCTCACTATTTTCCCTGATTTTCCCGTTAACCAGCAACTCAATTTTTTCAGTCTCTTTATAGGTAAGAGGAGAAAAATGTGTGAAATCAAAGCGCAATCTCTCAGGCCCAACCAGAGACCCCGCCTGTTTCACATGATCACCCAGAACATCTTTAAGAGCTGCCTGCAAAAGATGAGTTGCCGTATGGTGGGCAGCTGTAGCCTTTCGTCTTTCAGTGTCAACTCTTATTTCAACTCCTCCGTCACTTTCGAGAACACCTTCTTCAACAGTGACATCATGAAGAATAAGTCCATCTCCACCGCTGACAGTCGTTTTAATTCGCGCTTTTCCTTCCGGCCAGACAAACTCACCACTGTCACCCAGCTGCCCCCCCGCTTCCGCATAGCATGGAGTTTCATAGGCAAAAACCCGGCCGCTCTCCCCTTTTTTCAAAAGAGAAACTTCCTTCCCCTCACTATCGAGCAGCCCTCCAACCCTGGTTTCAAGCATGAGATCGGTATATCCTTTAAACTCGGCCTTCAGCCCTCGGGAAATCAGATTTTTTACCCCGGAATCCAGAAGCACCACCCCTTCATCTTTGCGGGACAATCTTGATTTCCGCCGCTGCACTTCCATCTCTTTTAGAAAACCGGGTTCATCAAATTCCAGCCCTCTCTCAAGGGCGACATCCCTGACAATGTCAAAAGGAAAACCAAATGTGTCATAGAGTTTAAAAATAAATCCTCCAGAGATACGTCTTGAACCTTCGGCAGCCAGACGGGCGACTTCATCATCAAGCAGAACCAGCCCGTTTTCCAGAGTCTCCCTGAACCTGTCCTCTTCGTTGTTGACCACCTTGGTCAACAATGGAGCGGACTCTTTCAAATGGGGATAAGCTTCCACCATCTGTACCTCAACCACCCTGCAGACATCCTCCAGAAACGGCCTGTCCATCCCTAGATGTTTACCATAACGGACGGCCCTTCTCATTATTCTGCGAAGGACATAACCGCGACCCTCGTTGGCAGGAAGGACACCGTCAGCCACCAGAAATGTTGTGGCTCTTGCATGATCAGCGATTACCCGCATGGCCGTATCATCATGCCCGGATGCGCCATAGCTTTTACCTGACAATTCCTCAAGCCTGGAAATAATCGGGGTAAAAAGATCGGAATCATAATTGTTGAATTTGCCCTGAAGAACCGCCGCCACCCTCTCAAGCCCCATGCCGGTATCGATACTCGGCTTCGGCAGGGGGGTCATGGTCCCGTCCTCAGATCTGTTGAACTGCATAAAAACCAGGTTCCAGAGTTCAAGAAAACGGTCGCAGTCGCATCCCAGAGCACAGTCGGGACGACCACACCCCGCCTCCACACCCTGGTCAATATGGATCTCTGAACATGGTCCACAGGGTCCGGTATCCCCCATTGCCCAGAAGTTCTCCTCCTCTCCCATTCTCACGATCCTTCCACCGGGCAGATCTTCAACCTGCTCCCATAACTGCTGCGCCTCATCGTCATCCTCAAAAATGGATACCCAGAGTTTTTCCGGCGGCAATCCCAGTTCCACGGTGAGAAATTCCCAGGCAATGCTAATTGCCTCCTTTTTGAAGTAGTCACCAAACGAAAAATTCCCCAGCATTTCAAAGAAAGTATGATGCCTGGCAGTATATCCCACATTTT
>JAFDME010000221.1 GCA_019306075.1 Deltaproteobacteria bacterium
CAGGAATATCCGAGCCAGCGGTTCCATTTCTTCCAGTCTCTGCTGTAAATAAGCATCACGATGAGGATAATCATGGCAACAAGGGGTCGCCATTGTTGTTCATAGGGGTAATAGCCAAAAATATTAAAGCGGATGTTCTGCGTAACTACTGACCAGCAGGCACCACTGGCCTCGTGACACTGCTTGCCGCTGGTAAACCAGACGCTATCGATAAAAGCCCATCGAATAAATTTTGGCAGGAACTTCGCCCCGGCAATAAGGACAATTATTGTCGCAATAGAGTTGAGAGCTCCATTAAAGAGATGATTTTTGACCCAGCCAAGTAGACCCACATCTATGGCAGGCGGCTTTATATTTTCAACTTCGGAATGTGCGCTCATACATTTTACCGTTCAATGATAGCAATTTTTTTATTGTACCAGTTCATAAATGCTGAAGTAAGCAGACTAAGAGTCAGGTAGACAAGCATCATCAACGCTACTCCCTCAACAGCCTGTCCTGTCTGATTAATGGTGGTTCCAGCCACTTGTACAAAGTCGGGATAGCCGATTGCAACAGCAAGGGAACTGTTTTTGGTAAGGTTCAACAACTGAGAGGTCAGAGGAGGTATAATAACCCGTAGAGCCTGGGGGAAGATAACCAGCGACAGCACATGATTGGACTTGAGTCCTATGGACATGGCAGCCTCGGTCTGACCATGGCCAATGGACTGAATACCGGCCCGGACAATCTGGGCAATAAAAGAGGCAGTATATAGTACCAGGCCAAAGAGAAGGGCCGAAAACTCAGGGCTGATATTCTTTCCGCCCTGAAAATTAAATCCCTTGAGAACCGGAATGTCCAGGCCGGTCGGTGCTCCACACACAGTCCATGTCAAAAGGGGGATACCTGCAAGCAAACCAAGGCCAACCCAGAATGAAGGGAACTGCTGCCCTGTTCTCTCCTGCCGTCTTCTTGCCCAGCGGGCGACGAAAAAGGCAATGACTGAGGCAACAACAAATGCCAGCTTCACATATGACCAGGCATAGTGATGGGCCGGCACCATAAAATCTATACCGCGGTTTGAAATAAAAACTCCGCCCACCGGGTTCAGGGCCTGCCTTGGCCCGGGGAAAGCCTCATAAAAGAGAGAATAGAAGAAAAAAAGCTGCAAAAGCACCGGGATATTCTGAAAAACCTCCACATATATCGTTCCGAGCTTGGCCACCAGCCAATTGGACGACAGGGTGCAAACACCAATTATAGTCCCCAGAATAGTTGTCAGCACTATACCAATCACCGAAACTTTGAGTGTATTGAGAACTCCTACCACAAGGGCGCGGCCATAGCTGTCGGCTGCCGAATATTCAATAGATTTTTCTCCAATCTCAAAAGCGGCTTCCCTGTGAAGAAAACCAAATCCACTGGCAATAGACTGCTTGGCCATGTTCTCCTGAACATTTGAGATAAGATAGTAGCCGATAAAGGCAACCAGCATTGCTGTCAACACCTGGTAAAGAACACCTTAAAATTATATGGTTGAACATACTTCCATGGCACTTATCCAGTGATACTAAAAAATTTTCCGACTTGTCGGGTTAGTATCTGTAAAGAAAAACCCTATGCCCTTGATCACACCACGCAGACAAACTGTCCAAAGAAATATCAACTTTTTAACATAATAGAGAAACAGGAATGTTGCAAACAATGATAAATACAAAGCCCGCTTTGAAAGAGTCCTTCTCAGGCAATTCAAAGCGGGCTAAAAAAACAACCGTTATCGAAAAACGGTTACAACCACCTATTTAAAGGGAGGAGAATACATCAAACCACCATTGGTCCACAGCGCGTTCAGACCACGCTTAATTCCAAGGGGCGTATTGACACCAACATTACGCTCAAATACTTCACCATAATTGCCAACCTGCTTGATAATATTATAGGCAAATTTTTCATCAAGCCCCAGCGCCTTGCCATTACCTGGTGTAACACCCAGAAAACGCATGATTTTCGGGTTTTTACTTTTCAGCATCTCATCAACATTTTTGGAAGTAATGCCAAATTCTTCTGCGTCGATCATTGTCAGAACAGCGTAATTGACAATGTCTTTCCACTGGTTATCCCCATGACGAACAGCGGGCGCCAGGGGCTCTTTGGAAATAATATCAGGAAGAATCGTATATTTTGAAGAATCCGGGGCACTTGCACGAATTCCTGCAAGCTGAGAAGCATCAGAGGTCAGCACGTCACAACGGCCGGCAAAAAAGGCCTGTGAAAGTTCAGCAGTAGATTCAATCGTTACTGTCTTCCACTTCATATTATTTGATCTGAAAAAATCGGCCGCATTCTGCTCAGTCGTCGTTCCAGGGAGAACGCATACAGTCGCGCCACTCAGCTCCTTGGCACTTTTCACTCCAAGAGTCTTGGGAACCATAAAACCCTGTCCGTCGTAATAATTTACCTGAACGAAGTCAAGACCAAGCGAGGTGTCTCTTCCAAGTGTCTGGGTTGCATTCCGGGTAAGAACGTCAATCTCCTTGGACTGCAGGGCAGTAAATCGTGTTTTAGCTGTAAGCGGTGTATAATGTACGCGATCTTTGAGATCACCAAAAACAGCTACCGCAATAGCTCTGGCGGTATCGACATCCAGACCTTTCCAAACACCCTTCTGATCAGCTTTACCGAAACCGAAAAGATCACCATTTACTCCCGCCTGGACATATCCTTTGGCTTTAACAGCCTTCAGGGTATCACCGTTGCCGGCAAACACGAGACCTGCTGAAGACAACAGCAGGGTACAGCCGATAAACAAACTTTTAAATTGACCCATTACTTCCTCCAAAACTAATTAATAATATTCGGGAAATTGTCATCCCGTCCCATCTCAATGTACTGCCTGTAAATCAACATCCAGCACATAGTAAACACTTTTAGCTGTTCTATCAATCTTTTACAACCAACCATTAATTCCCTGAAAAGAAAAAAGAATCGACAGCCTTCCAGCATCGCCACGTAAACTACTTTTCATCCACCTCAACAGAAACATTATTTTTTCACCGAAGAACCCTGGCCCAGGTGCCACTCTGGAACATCCCAACCGATCCAGGGATGGGATCAATGCGGCAGATTATCCGCGCTTAAAGGTATGCTTTCATCCTATCGTGTGCCGAGAATAGCCGGCAACATCAGGGTCCAGAATCCTTTTTTAGAACTGCTGACAGCGGGTCCACCCGGATCAACAATCACACCGTTGGCCATCCCGTCACTGTCGCCATCCCCTCCGTCTCTGATAGTCAACGTCACCCTGTTTCCTGAAAAAACAGCCCCACTGAATTCATGAAAACCATTGTCATTTACTTTATAATAGCGTGTTCCCGCGGGAAAGGGTGTCGGAAATTCAAGAGCTACAATGGCGGTCGCACCTGGCTGAAGACCGTTAACCTGGAACGAAACCAACCCATCCGGAAAAGTATATCCCCGGGGTTTATTGTCCTGAACGACACTGACATCATCATCATCTCGAACCTGAACCTGGCTGAGCGTTACTCCGGCATTCATGGAAACGTCGACAGCAATAGTCTCTCCACCGTCCGGTGTCTCAGGGGTTGCCCTTCTGCCATCATCGGGAAAACTATCTTCCGCATCAGCTACCCCGTCATGATCGCTGTCAACAGGACCTGTAAAAACCTGCCCCGATGCAAGCCGAACAGTCACACCGGGAGGAGGATTAACTTCCAGCCTGGCTGTTAAATCGACCAGATTGGTGCCCGTTGATCTATATTGGGCCGTGCCTCCAATAAACCAGACATAGATACCATTGCTTGCTTCCACGGGATACTGGAAGTCAAGCTTGATATTATGACTATTTCTCTCTGTATGAATATAGTTGTCCGCGGAATACGCCGCAAAGGGATCAACAATATTACTATAATACATATGAGTACTGCCTCCTTCCGCCGCTCCAAGCATCTGGTAATGTGCCATATCCCTTACCTGCAGTATCATAGAACCCCAGGGCATGCTGCCTGAAACAACCATACTCATGGGGATCACCGACCCGGGAGGTGCCCCGGTTACCTGGATTTTGCTGGCGCCAATCGCCCAACCTCCTGAGTCATCACTATTATCGTTCTTCCTTTTCGATGTTATATGCAGACGGAACCTGGAACCGGTCACCTCAGCCTCACCCTCAGACCTGATATTATCGGTATCTACCAGGGAGTCACTGTGCGACTGTTCAAAAGAGACACTTCTTCTTGCAGCATATTCGGCCTGATATCCGCCAATACAGCACCGGTAAGTCCCTGCTTGAGCTCCGGTTCCATAGCTGAAATAATTAAAACTTTCACAGCCGTCTTCCTCAAACAACTCAGGATTACAGCCGGACAGAGCAGGATCAATACTGGTTGTAAAAAACCAAGTATAATCATGTTCCATATCATTATCGGCAAGATCATGAATTGATAAAGCTATTAACCTGACCGAATATGTCGTACCAAATGCCAGATCGTCATCAGGATAAAATCGGGCAGTCATACCACCTTCGTCAAAATCCACAGTTCCGGGAACAGGCACCGAATTATGGGAAACAATAAAGGATGCCCCGCTAACTCCCTGCACAATCTCGTTAAAGGTAGCTGAGATCACACCAATTACAGCAGGTACAGGAGAAGATGCAAGTGTTGGAGCGTGTGAGATAACCAGAGGAGCAATGGTATCCTCCAGCGGTGGGGGCGGAGGTGTATCAGCTGTGGTAAAATCCCACGTCTGACTTGAAGCTAACGGATTTCCCGCGCTATCCTTAACCTCAGTGGTGACCGTGACACTATATCTTGCATCATAGGCCAAAGTTGAAACCGGCTCTATCTCTATAGTGTACGTCGCCGCATCGTAGCTTAGCGTACCGGGCACTCTGCCGCCCGGCCCGGTCAAGACGATACTGCTGTTATCAATGGTGGTCTCCTGCAAAGACTCGTTAAATGAAAAGGTTATTGCCGCGATATCAACGGCCACATCCACTGCATTTGCTGCCGGTGTTCTTGAAACAATCAGAGGTGGAACAGTGTCCGCTCCGCCACTTGTGGTGAATACCCAGTTATACTCAGAGGCCAGACGCTTACCAACCATATCAGTTACCGCTGTTGTTACTGTTGCTGTATAGGTTGTGTTGGCAGTCAGGGCATGCACTGGTGTAAAAGCCGCGGTAAAGCCACTGTAGTGCACGCTGCCTTCAACGGTACCTTCAGGCCCACTCAGGGAAATGCTGCCGGTAATGCTGCCCGCAGCCATTTCTTCACTGAACGTTATGGTTATGGTCGTGTTAACAGCTATATTGTTTCCCTGGTCGGCCGGTACCGTAGATATAATTGTCGGTGGATAAAGATCAGGGGTAAAACTGGTCGGCGTACTCCAGAGTGTCCACTCGTTATTGTCTCCTTTATACCGTACCCCCCAGTAATAAGGTGTATGATCTGCCAGCGGAACCGAAGAAGGGAGTTGATGCGAAAGCAGATCTGTAGTGCCACCGGAATCGTACAGCACCGGCTGAGGTACAAACCAGTTGTAGGCTACAGGCGCAATTTGTCTTGAGACAGGGTCAAACTCAAAGGCTGTTGGTGAATGAGCTCTGATATAATCAATGTCCTCGGGCAAAGGTATCTCTGAGCCACTATTGGGATACAGTCCGGAAAAAAGATCTCCTTCGTGCTGAGAGAAGTTGAATGTCTTGAAATTCCATGAAATTTTCCCATCACTCTGCAGTGTTACCTGATAATGCAAGGGATGTGCGTTTGTGTATCCATCATCATCATAATCTTCATAAGTCGCACCGAACCATTCAATCACTACATGATCACCTGCGTTATATAATCGAAGATACCCGGAACCCAAATCTAGGTCACCATTTGCTGCAAAAACAGCATCGATATGGCCGATATGATCACCATTGGAATGTGTCAGGTATTCATCGCCTATGTAGCTCTCTTCACCATCTTCGAGCAGTTCAATAAGCCCATTGGTGTTCACAGAAACAGAGCTGATAACTCTTCCATAAAATGGAAAAGAAAAGGGAAGATGATAGCTGAAATAGGCATCATCCCCTGAGGTCTCGCTTTCAGGGGCAATGGGTGTGATAGTATTGAGACTGTGCAATCGCCATTGTGAGCCTGCATGGGAAATAATTCCTTGAGAATCAGTAAATTCTGATGCACTCAGGATAATCGGAACATCAGCTGATGCACCATCAGGTGGTGATATATTTATTGGTGTCTGAAGACCGGACGAACTGCCATCATAGGAGAATTTATGTGCGTAGAGATCCCGCTGATCCCCGTTTCTTTCGTCGATCCAGACAAAAATGGCTCCACCCGTACCATCACCTACGCCCATCGGCTGATACTGATTATACGAATTGGTTGAAATTGCAACCGGATCAATATCCCAGACAGGAGCACCTTCACTATCAAAACGTTGTGCAATAATGTCCATATTAAAGCTTGCGTCACTAGTAGTCCATGAGGCAATAAACCCGCCAGAACCGTCAGGTACAATAGACGTCCTGTCTCCTTGGCCATAGTATGGTTTATTGCCTATATGCAACCCCTCTTCTTCAAACCGTAAAGACCCATCCGACGCCAAAATTTGCACATAAATGGCACGGTCATTGGGACTGCCAGGGTCAGCTGAATTATATCCATCCCAGGACATAATTACT